>JANMDL010000292.1:0-4984 GCA_031376295.1 Chitinophagales bacterium | reverse complement strand
AAGCGATAAAAGGGAATATGGGCGGGCAAAGCTGGCTGTTGCTTCTCCTGATGTATTGATGCAGGATATTGCCAATGACTCCCAGGTTTGGATGAGCCATAGCGATACCATTACAGCGCTGCCGGAGGGTTTTGAACTTCTGGGGATAACGGAAAGCATCCCTGTTGCGGCCTTTAGAAGGCTGAATGGCTCCCAACCCCTTTACGGACTTCAATTTCATCCGGAAGTATATCATTCCACAGAAGGGAAAAAGATCATCCGCAACTTTTTGGTAAATACCTGCGGCTGCAGCCAGGATTTTACTCCTGCACATTTTATTAACGACACCGTAGCTGCACTTAAGCAAAAGATTGGCAACCGAAAAGTTATTATGGCCATGAGTGGTGGTGTGGATTCTACAGTGGCTGCCACGCTGATACACAGAGCCATTGGCAGCAACCTTTATGGTATTTTTGTAGATAACGGGGTGCTGCGCAAAAATGAATTTGAAGAAGTACTGGACATATATAAGCAGATAGGCCTGAATGTAAAGGGTGTGGATGCTAAAAATGCTTTTTATACAAGCCTTGCCGGCAAAACCGACCCCGAAGAAAAACGCAAGGCTATTGGCGGTATGTTTATTGATATTTTTGACCAGGAGGCTCACCTGCTGGAAGGTATTGAAATGCTGGGCCAGGGAACAATTTATCCCGATGTAATTGAATCTGTTTCAGTACACGGAGGCCCATCGGCAACCATCAAATCGCACCACAATGTAGGTGGGTTACCCGATACCATGAAGCTGGAACTGGTGGAACCGCTGCGGCTGCTGTTTAAAGATGAGGTAAGAAAAGTGGGTGCTCAACTGGGCATACCGGCAAATCTTCTGAGCAGGCATCCTTTTCCGGGCCCCGGGCTGGCAATACGCATTTTGGGAGAAGTTACCGCAGAAAGGGTACGATTATTGCAGGAAGCTGATGCAGTTTTTATTTCCGGATTAAAAAAATATGATTTGTATGCAACTGTTTGGCAGGCTGGTACTATCTTACTTCCGGTAAAAACTGTGGGCGTAATGGGCGATGAGCGTACATACGAATACACGGTAGCGTTAAGGGCCGTAACTTCGGTGGATGGGATGACGGCAGATTGGGCGCATCTCCCTTATGAATTTTTAGCCAATATCTCCAATGAAATAATCAATAATGTACGTGGTATCAACAGGGTGGTGTATGACATAAGCAGCAAACCCCCGGCTACCATTGAATGGGAATAATCAACCCGGCAGGGTTAAAAGGTGTATTTTTTGTATGAAAAAAATTGTTTTTTTTATTGGTGTTTTTTTATTGGCTGCAGGCAGTATGGCCCAAACCGGGGTAAGAACATACAAGGTGGGTATTTTTGCACCTTTGTACCTCGATTCACTCTTTAACGGATCAGGATACAAATACGGCAAGGATGTGCCAAAGTTTGCAATGGCCGGACTTGATTTTGTGCAGGGTGCACAGGTAGCGCTTGATTCGATACATTTGTGGGATGAAAATGTAGCAGCTTATATACACGACAGCAAATCTTATTCAAAAACTATACCCTCGCTTATTAAGGCAGGTAAATTAGACAGCCTGAACCTGATTATAGGGTCAGTAAAAGATGCTGAATACCGCCAGCTTGCTGATTTTGCCCTGTTAAAAAATATTCCTTTTATTTCGGTAACTTATCCCAATGATGGTGGCATTACCGCTAATCCGTTTACAGTAGTAATGAACAGTACGCTTAAAGCACACTGCGAAGCCATTTACAGTTATATTCTTCAGAATCATGGCATTGACAATATCTTTCTAGTAAGAAAAAAAGGGCAGCAGGAAGATAAGGTTGCAGGCTATTTTAAAGCCATTAATGAGCAGGAAGGCAAGGCATTGCTGAATATTAAAACGATTTATACTGACAGCAGTTTTTCTTCTGATAAGTTACAGACCAGTTTAGACAGTGGCAAGCAAACCATTATTATCGGCGGCAGCCTGGATGAGAGTTTTGCCGGCATGCTTGCAAACGCCTGTAATGACCTGCATGAGCAATATCCCATTACACTTATCGGAATGCCTAATTGGGATGGGTTTAAAACATTTTTAAAGAAAGGTAATTATGAAGAGTTCCCGGTTTATTTTACTTCACCATACTATAATAATAAATGGGACATGTACAGCAGGATGGTAATAAATGCGTACAAGAAAAAATACAAGACACGTCCTGCAGATATGGCTTTTAAAGGTTTTGAAGCGGTGTATTTATTTACCAAACTGCTTGTTAAGTATCCAAATGACATGATGAGCCACCTGAACGACAAGTCTTATAAAGTGTTTTGCGAATACAACTTCCGCCCGGTGATGACGCAAAAAAATGCAACAGTGCCGGATTATATTGAGAACAAACACCTGTACTTTGTAAAACTGCTGAATGGTACGGCTTCAAAAGCCTGGTGAAAATAAACAGGGCTTATTTCGTTTCCATATCAGCAGCGCTAAAACCAAGAGGCAGTAACAGACTTGATTTTTCCAGCACATTTACTTCCCCTTCTAACCCAGCAAGTATAAGGCGGATAGGCGCATTAGCCCTTTGCTCATATTCTACAAGTGTTTGCCTGCATATTCCACAGGGCGAAACAGGGTGTTTACTATCCCCTTTTGTATTATCATAACTGATTGCTATCGTTTCAACTGCCACACCGGGGTAAATAGAGGATGCAGTGGAAAGCAACACCCTTTCAGCGCAAATCCCTACCGGGTAGGCGGCATTTTCCTGGTTACTGCCGGTTACGGTTTTGCCATTGGCCAGCATAGCCACAGCACCAACGTTAAAGCCACTGTATGGGGCGTAAGCATTACGGGTAAAAGCCCTTGCTGCATCCAAAAGCAATTTATCCGCCTCGGGTAATTCATCCGATGAGGCAAATACTGTGATTTCAAATGTATATTCTTTCTTTTGCATGTTTTATTATTAAGACAAAAAATCCCCTCAGCATTGCAGCAGAGAGGAAACATCCTGTATTAAAAATAAGTTTTTTTTTTGTACTAAAAAAGTTTTGGTTAAATACAACTATTTGTGGCCTGAGAATTACAACGGATGTATGTTATTCTACGTAATACCTGCTTCCAGTTTACTATTCATTTATTAATATGCGGCTTTTATTCCTGCCAAAAGCCCATTTTCCCGAATTTTTCAATACGCTGGTTAACTCTTTCAGCAGCCGGTATGGCTTTAAGCTCTTTGATAATTGGTATCAGGTATTCTTTTAGTAAGTTGCCAGCCTCTGAATAATCCCAATGAGTACCGCCAAGGGGTTCAGGTACAATACCATCAACCAGGCCAAATTCGAGCATATTATCGGCGGTAAGCTTCAATTGTTCAGCAGCTTTTTCTTTTTCGGCCCAGCTCCGCCATAAAATGGTGCTGCAGTTTTCAGGAGAAATAACGGTGTACCATGAATTTTCAAGCATCAGCACCCTGTCGCCCACACCAATACCCAAAGCGCCTCCACTGGCACCTTCGCCAATAATAACACATATCACAGGTACTTTCAGACGCATCATTTCGTAAATATTACGGGCAATTGCTTCCCCCTGGCCACGTTCTTCGGCTTCAAGACCCGGAAATGCACCGGGTGTATCTATTAAAGTAATAACTGGCTTGTTAAATTTTTCAGCAAGACGCATCAGTCTCAATGCCTTCCGGTAACCTTCGGGATTGGCCATACCAAAATTCCTTATCTGCCGCATCTTTGTATTAATGCCCTTTTGCTGACCGAGAATCATAACGGTATCCCCATCTAACTGTGCAAAGCCACCCACCATGGCTTTATCATCCTTCACATTCCTGTCGCCATGCAGTTCCGTAAAGTTGGTACACATCTTTTCAATATACTTTAGGGTGTAGGGCCTGTCAGGATGCCTGCTGAGCTGCACTTTCTGCCATGGAGTAAGGTTATCGGTAATATGCCGCTTAGTTTCAGTGATTTTTTCTTCAATGGCCACTATTTTATCACTCATGTCCACCTTGCTTCTTTCGGCTGAAGCTTTAAGTTTCTCAATTTCCTCGTACAAACCCTTTACAGGCAGTTCGAAATCTAAAAACTGTCGGTTTTTTAATTCTGGCATAATCTTGCTTTTAATTCTGGCGGCTAATCAGGCGGCAAAATAACAATAAACTGTCACTATTTATACCTTAACAGGGCAGTAAAATTAATCGGAAACATTTTTCAATAAAAGTTTTGGCATAAAAAAATAAAAACACCTATCTTTGCCGTCCCTAAAAATGAGGTGTAATATAAAGTTGCATAGCATAAAACGGGTGTTTGGATCGGTAGTTCAGTTGGTTAGAATGCCGCCCTGTCACGGCGGAGGTCGCGGGTTCGAGTCCCGTCCGGTCCGCAAAGCCTCTCAATCTGAGAGGCTTTTTTTTAACCCAGACTATACTATTGAAACAATCCTGATAACTGACATCACTCTACTCATAATATCCAAAGTGCCTTCACCAAACCATTCATCTGCATATAAATCCTATTTCGCCTATCTTTGAAAAAAGAATACTTATTATGCTTAAGGTAGGTGTATTTGGCGTGGGTCATCTGGGAAAATTTCATTTAAATAACTGGAAGGAGATTGAAGGGGTTGAACTGGTTGGTTTTTATGATCCAGATGATACCAATGCTGCCAGTGTATCACAAAAATATGGTTTGGAACGTTTTACTGATGTTGCTGCACTGATGGAGATGTGCGATGCAGTTGATATTGTGGCTCCTACTACCCATCACTTTTCACTTTGTGAAATGGCCATCCGCCGGGGCAGGCATGTATTTGTGGAGAAACCTCTTGCCAATACTATGGATGAGGCCAGGGAACTGGTAAAATTAGCCAAAGAGGCCAATATAAGGTTCCAGGTGGGGCATGTAGAGCGTTTTAACCCAGCCTTTCTTGCATTGAAAGGGTACCAATTGCAACCGATGTTTATTGAG
>JANMDL010000502.1:0-6776 GCA_031376295.1 Chitinophagales bacterium | reverse complement strand
CCGGTATTTTTTTATTGCTTATTACCGCTAAAGTGTTTCATAACAAAAATAGTTTTTTGATTGTACAGTTAAATTATTAGCCGGGATTACCCAATTTCTACTTTGCTAAAGTAATTAAGTGTTGACATAGTATTGAGTATTTTTTTTACAAATGCTGCACCAGCAGAACCCATATCCATTTCGAGCAGTAAAATATTTTCGCCTTCTGCTTTAGCTAAGGAACTATGTATCACTCCGTCTTTTCTGTCTTTTGCTTCTGATGCAAGGTTGAATGTTTCAATAAAATCTGTCAATTCCTTGCCTATAGCCTCCCTGTTGTTGGCTGACTCTGGTTTTACAATAGCTGTAATGGTGCAATCTATATTCAGCCGTGTAACCACCAATTCATAACTAAGGTCTTTCAATTTAAAAGGCAGGGTAGCTTTGGGGTACATCTGCCGGTTATACATAGCCGCATCAATGCCTTCAATCCAAAATTCAATATCGTTGTTATCAATATCAGTATCGTTTGTATCATATACCCTGCCCGATGTTGATTGCCAGTGTATGAGCACAAAATTCCAATGGTGATTATTGAAAATGCTTATAGATAGTGTTGAAACCGGCCCTTTTTCATATACAAAACGGGTATCATCTTTGCCGATTGTTGATATAGACACATGCTTGTTAACCTTATAGCCAACCATTTTTTCAAAAAATGTGGAAAGTTGTGTGTCGGCTACAACTAAAAATTCTTCTGAAAAATTGAGATTGCAATCTTTTTGAAACATTCCTATGGCGATATCATTATATCTTAATAAAGTCATGGGGGGGAACAGCACTTTTTTGTACAATGTAGGGTTTAATCCTTCAAACCGAAATGTTATGTCCGCACAATTAATTTCCATATCAGCAATATCATAAATACGACCCGATTCTGATTTCCAAAAAAAAGTAACTGCTTCCTTTCTATGACCTACCTGTAGCCAGCAGTGAATGGAAGATGTTTCACCTTTATTGTAAATAAATTCATCTCCATATTCCCAATTAAATCGGATTGAAGAGTTTATTTTGATACCGGTTTCTTTTTCAAAAAAAGATGTTAACTGGCTATTTGCACAATTTATAAATTCTTCCGTTATTACAATCTGATAGTATTGATAAAGGATTTTTTTCCACCAGGGATTTAAAAGTGCAATCATTAGCATTGATTTATGAATATTTGTATAAAAATACTGGTTTATGTATAAAATTTCGCTTTTTTTTGCTTAAAGTGTAAACTACTGTGCCATTAAGGCACAGTAGTTTACATTGCCTTGGAGTTTATCTGACCGCCTGCCTTATTTTTCTGCCTGTGCTAATACTTCCACGCAACACGTATTATTTTATAAGCTAACCAAAACGAAGCCCAATCATCTGCTATTCCTGCCCCTAGTGTTAAAAAATCTTCTACAATAGTCCCAACGACTATGCCAACAGCAGCACCAATTGCGGCACTTTTTAAATAGACAACCAAGTCTGGATGCTCACTAAAAAACTCTCCGATTATCCTTTCATAATCCGACATGTTCTGCCTTAATTTTTCCACCAGATTCTTTAATTTTTCAAAAGCCGAGGCAGGAACGGGTACTGGCACAGGCGAAGGATTACTATTTTTAGCTACATATTCGTACCCAATTACACCTGGTGCTATTAGTTTGGCTTGCAAATACAGCAATGGGTTGCCCGATGCAAGCAATCTTGTGGGATAATTGGTGCCAGGTGCCCATACAGGTGGAAAACTGCCCGGGCGAACGGGGCAATGCGCCTGCGCTGCTGTCACATACCGGATAATTTCATCGTTACCATTTTGTAATCCAGCAGGATTATCCGGTTTTATTTCATAAATATGATTGCTGAATTTATCCACTATATCAGCATAGCCCCGGTTACCTGCAGCACTGCTGCCGGGTATGGCATATTCTACTTCGCCAAAAACAGGATTTGTACTTACATAATCTATCTGTATCAGCCAATGCTGCAATGTACCATTCCATTTAATATTGCCGGTTCTCATTGTGCCTTTACAATCGCTGTTTACAAATATGCTATCTGCCGCTCTGTCCTCCTCATCAATTTCTTTAAAAATGTCTTTATCATGTTGTGTCAACTGATAAGGCGGAGGAATAATGCCACTACCACCCGTCCACCATGGATTAAGGGTGGTACACTGGCAGCTTGGATCCCATATGTACTGCGGGTCAAGTGAGCCACTACCACTGCCGCCTCCTGTGCCTCCATTACCTGTTCCGGCACCCGAGCCACTGCCACTTCCGCTACCAGTTACAGGATTACTATCCGTATTGCCACCAAAGCACACTGTAGTAGTTTCGTAAGTAGAGTACATATAGTATTCATCGCCATTGCAATTACAGGCATCCCCATCCGGGTTCCACCACCATTCAATTTCTTCTTCCACATCAATACAGGTTTGTTGCCCGGGTGTATTGGGGCTGTGATGGCCCGGGTTGCTGCCCGGTACTGCTGTTTTAGTACGGCCCTGCCATTGCTTGGCATTCCATTTATCAGGATATTGCTGTTGCAGTTGCAAGGGCAGTTCAAATTTACTGTCTGGCTTCCGCTTATCAAGTGCAAATACTTCCCTGTTAAAATGGTCAAAAACGGTTTGCAACTGCGGGGAATTAAGCTTTTCCCTGTTATTGGCAGGGGTATAATCAGGCAGCAAGTTTTTGCGAAACAGGGAAAAACTGTACTTACCTAAAGCATTTTTTCTTGCAATTAAAAAGCCATTGGTTTCCTGCGTATTCTCTAATGCAAAGGGTATCATGGCCATAGTACCCTTTGCCCCGGTAGTTACTTCGGCTGCGTTCCATACCGGATAGCCATTGTTGGCAATAAAGTAACTTAAAAAACCAGCCTCCCCGTTTTCTTTTTTAATTTCAATGGCAAAATCTTTTACGATGCTGTCAGTAATGGTAGCCAGTGAAAAGAATCGTTCCTGCAACGGGTGGTCATCGGGTGGCAGTTCATTCTTTTTACAAGCGGTAAAAAAGCAGAGCAGCATCAAAGCTGCATACAGCAGGTTCATTAGTTTGTTGGTTTTGTTCATCTTCATGTTTTTTGTTTTAAGCCGGGTAGCCCGGCTTGGTTATACACAATAAAATACCGTTAGCCTTTTACAAATTGGTTAGCTATTGTAATTGTTTAAGTAGAAATGTGGTTGCTTAATCAAATAATCAGCATTGGTAAAAATAGTACTAACAATCAATTGGCACAATACCCGGTTAGTGGTATTTTTGCTTGGCTTCAGTGGTAAGCAATACCTGCCCGGTCAGCTTGCTGCTGAGTCTGCTTCGTATAACCTTGGCAAACAGGCCTCCATTCTTTATATCATGCTCTAAGCTATCCCGGCTTAAAAATTTTAAAAAAAATTGCTTCAAGCGATTAGTGGGTGGTGCCCTTGTAGTCATTTGCTGCGGTTTAAAAAATTGTTGTATTTTTAGTTTTTCTTAATAGTATCTTGCTGCTGTAAAGGTTGCAAATATGCCATAGCCAAACAAATAATTGAGGGGTAAATTTCTTGCGAAAACCGGGTAATTTCTCCTGAAAAATAGAGATTAAAACAAAAACAGAAAATAGTATGCTCAACATTGGTAATAATATACGCCGCATAAGAGAAATTAAAAACCTTACACAGGAAGCTGTGGCTGAGCTTGCAGGTATGAGTGTAAGTGCCTTTGGCAATATTGAGCGGGGGGATACAGATGTAAATTTTCGCAAACTGGCTGATATTGCAGAGGCGCTGCAAGTAAAGGAAGAGGAGATTGTCACTTTTGGTAATAATACTTACAATACTTTTCATAATCATGAAAAGGGTGTTTTCCAAGGCATTATTAATGGAACTAATAACACATATACGATTGATAGAGATATTTTTGATAAAATAATGAAGGATAAGGATGAGGAGATTGCCTATTTAAGAGGTCAGATTCGGAAATAACAAATGAGCCAACTATCTGGCCACCCTATTATAAAAAAATCCCCCGGAAAACCAGGGGAAGTCTTTTAACCCTTAAAACATTCAACGTTAAAACATTGATTAATTATAACAGCAAAACTGTAAAAAGGTTTAATCAGATAAAGTATCATACCAATGCCAGCTCCAGCACCTGCTGTATTGTTTTTACATAATGAAACTTAATGCCTTTAATGAAGCTGGCATTTATTTCAACCACATCTTTTTCATTGTGCCAGCACATGATTATTTCTTTCAGGCCGGCACGTTTGGCTGCCAGTACTTTTTCTTTAATGCCACCAACCGGCAGTACCTGTCCACGCAGCGTTATTTCTCCCGTCATTGCTAAAAAAGGTTTTACCCTGCGACCGGTGTAAGCACTCGCTAATGATGATACCATGGTAATACCTGCACTGGGTCCGTCTTTGGGTGTAGCGCCTTCAGGCACATGCACATGCGCTACTTTTTTGGTAAACAGTTCAGGGTCAATATCTAATTTTTTTGCATTCACCTGCAGCCATGTAAAGGCTGTAGTGGCACTTTCTTTCATCACATTACCCAGGTTGCCCGTCAATTTTATATCACCCTTTCCATCACTCAGCGCTGTTTCAATAAAAAGTATATCGCCGCCAACATACGTCCAGGCAAGACCCACAGCCACACCTGCCATATTTGCTGTTTTGTAAATTTCGTTGCTGTAGCGTGGTTTGCCCAGTATCCGCTCCACATCTTTTGTGGTGATGATGGCTTTAAGTTTGTCTTTAATGGCAAGCTCCTTAGCCTGGTTGCGCATAATACTGGCAAGCTGCCGGTCAAGTTCCCTTACACCGCTTTCACGGGTATAGTCTTCAATCACTTTCTCCAGTACCTTTTCACTTATTTTAAAATTACTTTTTCCTAATCCATGCGCTTCTTTCTGTTTGGGTATCAGGTGTCTTTTGGCAATTTCAATTTTTTCTTCCACCGCATAGCCGCTCAGGTCAATAATTTCCAGCCTGTCACGCAGTGCCGGTTGTATATTGCTGATATTGTTGGCAGTTGCTATAAACAACACCTTGCTGAGGTCGTATTCCAGCTCTAAATAATTGTCGTAAAAAGAATGGTTTTGCTCCGGGTCAAGCACTTCCAGCAGGGCAGAAGAAGGGTCGCCACGCATATCACTGCCCACTTTGTCAATCTCATCTAATATCATTACCGGGTTACTGCTCTTTATCTTGCGGATGGATTGCAGCACACGCCCCGGCATAGCCCCAATATAAGTTTTGCGGTGGCCACGTATCTCACTTTCGTCGTGCAGGCCGCCAAGGCTCAGCCTTACATATTTACGGTTAATGGCAGCAGCTATGCTTTTACCCAGGCTGGTTTTACCAATACCGGGAGGGCCCAGAAAGCATAAAATCGGACTTTTCATATCTCCTTTCAGCTTTAATACAGCAAGGTATTCCAGTATCCGCTCTTTTATCTTGTGCATGCCATAATGGTCGTGATCCAGTATTTTCTTGGCTTTTTTAAGGTCATAATGATCTTCTGTATAATCTTCCCAGGGCAGGTCAAGCATCAGGTCGAGGTGATTGTATACAACTGAATAATCAGGCGTAGAAGGGTGCATCCGCTCTAATTTTTCCACACCCTTATTAAACATTTCCTTTGCAGCATCGGTCCATTTTTTACCCTCCGCTTTTTTCTGCATCTCCTTCACTTCGGCCACATTATCACCACCCAATTCTTCTTTGATAGCTTTCATCTGCTGCTGCAGAAAATAATCCTTTTGCTGTTTATCCAGCTCGGCCCGGGTTTTATTGGTAACCTTATTCTTCAACTCGGCATACTGCAACTCGGTATGCAGCAGGTTCATCAGTACTTCGGCCCGGGTTTTAAGGTTGCTTATTTCCAGCAGCTTCTGTTTCTCTTTTATATCACTATTGAGGTTGCTGCTTACAAAATGTATGAGAAAGGATGGATTTTCGATGTTTTTGAGAATAATTCCTGCTTCGCTGGGCATATTGGGCGACATACTCACAATCTGTGAAGCAAGGTCTTTAATACTGCTAACCATCGCATCAAAATCACCATCATTCTTTACCTCTTCGTCATCCAGTTTAGTTATTCTTGCCCTGAAATAAGGATCCTCTGCCGTAATTTCCTCCACTTTAAACCTTCTGCGGCCTTGTATAATGACAGTATTACCGCCATCGGGCATTTTAATCAGTTTTATAATCCTGGCAACGGTACCGGTATCTTCCAGGTCAGTTACAGCAGGTTCTTCCACCTCACTGTCTTTTTGCGCCACTACACCTATCAATTTGTCAGTCTTGTATGCCTCAGTTACCGCCAGTATACTTTTGTCACGCCCCACTGTAATGGGGAGTACAACACCCGGAAAAAGCACCGTATTACGCAGCGGCAACAGGGCTATTTCATCCGGAATTGGCTGCTCATCAGGGTTTCCGTCAGCTTCTTCATTTAAAGGAATGATAGGCAAAAACTCCATATCTTCTTCCTGGCGATTCAAAAAAAAGTCTCTATTCATGATATTTATAATACGGTCAATTTGTCAATATTACTGGCCAATAACGTTTTTTACAGGCAGAAGTGTATATGGTCAAGATTAATGCCAATAAAAGTTGATTAGTTGATAAGTTTAAAAGGTTCAAAGTAAGAAAGTTCAAAGTTCGGGTTCGTTGTATTGGTAAGTTTTTGTTACGGGTTATCTTAGTTGCTGGTTTGGGTTCGTCATTTTTCCTTCTTTCTTAGTAGTTTTTGGTTACAGGTTGATTTGGTT
>JANMDL010000277.1:0-3775 GCA_031376295.1 Chitinophagales bacterium | reverse complement strand
CAATCTCATTTTGAAACTACTACATTTGATTTTTTAGTAAACAATGCCGGCATGGGCGCTACTATTCCTTTTGCTGATGTTACAGAAGAACAGTTCGCCAGTTTTTTAAATGTACATTTTAAAGGCGTGTATTTTTTAACGCAGCAATGCCTGCCCCTGCTAAACGATGGCAGCCGTATAGTAAATATTTCCACCGGCACCACCCGCTTTTGTGTGCCTGGCTACTCAGTATATGCCAGTATGAAGGGAGCAGTGGAAGTGTTTACCAAATACTTAGCCAAAGAGCTGGGCGCAAGAGGCATTACCGCTAATGTGGTGGCACCCGGCCCGGTAGAAACAGATTTTAACAATGCCGCCATCCGCAACAACCCACAGATGAAGGGCTTTTTAAGCTCCATGTCGCCACTGGGCCGTGTAGGCAATGCCGATGATATAGGCAGCGTGGTGGCCTTCCTATGCAGCGATGCCGCCAAATGGATAAATGGCCAGCGGATAGAAGTAAGTGGTGGTATTAATGTGTAACAAACTATTGGATAATATGGCCGGGTATGATTCCATGCCCGGCTTTTTTGTAATACAGCATCCATTAATAATAAAATAACCCCATTGATACGGCTATTCCTGTATCCGGTTTTGCCAGCAACGGAGCTTTATGTATTTTTAACTGATTTATTTACATATTGGCAGCAATGGTGTCTGCAATAACATAAATACAGCAAAAAATGATAGATGCATTAGAGCGGATGCCGGTTAAAATTTTCTCCACCACTAATGAAGGCTCTGCCTTTGTGGCCCGGCTTATTTCGGATACAATAAAGGCAAAGGAAGCCAAAGGCGAAAAATGTGTGATTGGCCTGGCTACAGGCTCCACACCCAAAACACTGTATGCCGAACTGGTACGCATGCACCGGGAAGAAGGGTTGAGCTTTAAAAACGTAATCACCTTCAACCTCGACCAGTACTACCCCATGGAAAAAGATGCGCTGCAGAGTTACCATTACTTTATGCGCAAAAATTTATTTGAGCAAACAGATATTGACCCCAATAATTATTTTTTACCGGATGGCATGGTAGCCAAGGAAAAAATGAAGGAGCATTGCCTGGATTATGAGCAAAAGATTGAAGCCGCAGGCGGGCTGGATATTCAGATACTGGGCATTGGCACCAACGGCCATATTGGCTTTAATGAACCCGGTAGCGGCATTTATACCAAAACCAGGCTGATTGCATTAGACAACAGTACCCGACTTGCCAACAGTTACGAATTTGGCAATATGAGCGAAGTACCCCGCATGGCCATCACCATGGGCATCAGCACCATATTAAAAGCCAAAAAAATCATACTGATGGCCTGGGGACAAACAAAGGCCCCGGTGATACAAAGGGCTGTAGAGGGCGAAAGCACCGAAGACATTCCGGCCTCATTGCTGCAAAACCACGATGATTGCAGTTTTGTTGTGGATGAAACAGCCGCATCTGAACTCACCCGGTTTAAAAGTCCCTGGCTTACCGGCGAATGTGAGTGGACACCCAAGATGGTGAAACGTGCCGTAACCAATATGGCGCTCAAACTCGGCAAACCTGTACTAAGCCTTACCAATAACGATTACAATGACAATGGCCTGAGCGATCTGCTGGTAGAAAAAGGTGATTCCTACGAAATAAACCTGCAGGTATATTACCAACTGCGGGACAGCATTACAGGATGGCCTGGCGGAAAAATTAATGCTGCCATTGGGAAACATCCCGAACGCAGCGAACCATTTCCCAAAAAAGTCATCCTCTTCTCCCCTCACCCCGATGACGACATCATCAGTATGGGGGGCACTTTTATGCGCCTGCACGACCAGGGGCATGAAGTGCATGTAGCCTACCAAACCAGTGGCAATATCGCCGTAACAGATGAATTTGTTACCCGCTTTATTGATTTTGCTGTAGGTTTTGAAAACATGTTTGACATTGATGAAACAAAAAGTAAAAAAATATTAGACGAAGCCACTGCCTTTTTAAAAACAAAAAAATCAACCGAAAAAGATACGGATGCCATCAGGGCAATAAAGGGCTTGATACGACGCTGCGAAGCAAAAGCAACCTGCCGGTATGTGGGATTAAAAGACGAACAGATACATTTTCAAAACCTGCCATTTTACGAAACAGGTACTATTGAAAAAAATCCGATGGGGGAAGCAGATGTACAGAAAACACTTGAATTACTAAACGAAATACAACCCCAACAGATATATTGCGCAGGCGACTTTGCCGACCCGCATGGTACGCACAAAGTTTGCTTTGATGTAGTGATAGAAGCGTTAAAGAGGTTAAAAGCAGAAAGCTCAAAGTTGAAAGTTGGGGAAACTCATTGGATAGATAATTGCTGGCTCTGGCTGTATAAAGGTGCCTGGCAGGAGTGGGACATTACCGAAATTGAAATGGCTATACCCATGAGCCCCGACCAGGTGGTAAAAAAACGCAACGGGATCTTTATTCACCAGTCGCAAAAAGACAGCATACCATTTCAGGGTAGCGACAGCCGTGAATTTTGGCAACGGGCAGAAGAACGCAATGCCGGTACTGCAAAACTGTATGCACAATTGGGGTTGACGCAGTATGCGGCAATGGAAGCATTTGTAAGATGGGAGTATTGAGGATACTGTGCTGGAAAATTTCCGTTACCAATGAATTTCTCTGGCTCGATTATTGCCAATGAAATAAGCTGTAATGCATTTACGGGAAAAGCAGTACGATAACCCAAAAAAGGAGAACATGTTAAACGGCCGGGTTAACAGGAAGATGACCCGGGTACAAGCTCCTTAATTTTATCAACCCTAAGCCATACACGAAATAAAAAACGGATAAAAAAATTTTTATTTAGAACAATTTACGCATCTGGTTTGTAATATAACTGCTTGGGGTATGCTATTTTCTTACCTGCAAAGCCTTTGACCCGGCTTATAGAGATAGAGATTTTGTATTACCGGTAATGTTTTACAGCAGGCTGCATGATAAGTTTACTCCCGAAACACTATCACTGCAATTTGCTGCAGATCCCTCAATACGGCAAGCTTAACGGCTGAATAACGAACACATTTACTAACAATAAAAAACAAAAAACAATGAAAAAGAATCTCAAACACTTCCTCAGCACATTACTGCTGCTCGTTTCACTTTTCGGTATTGCACAATTCAGTTACGCACAGGCTCCTGCAAGCACCACACCGCAAGGTGCCGGTGATGCCGACAATAGTACTGAAATAACCGACGTGGGAACCATCAAGGAATGGCGAACCTTTGAAATAAACGTAGGTAAATCACTTACACAGTCAACATCGTATTACCAGGTGTACTTAGATGTAAACGGCACCACCATTATTGCCGATTACCTGCTCAAAACAGCTACCGGCTATAAAGTGATAGATGCCAAGGCCAGCAAAACGGTAAATCTTGCTGCTACTACTTACAATATTATGAACCGCTGCACTGCCAACCAGAAAATAGCATACCCCACCATCAATGCGGGTTCGGTAAGCAATGTAAAAGTAATAACTGCCCGCAACAGCCAGGCAGGTACCAATCCGCTGCCTGCCACTATTACGCTGGACAAGGGCGTCACGTTTTATGTAAATAATCCTGCGGGGCAATATGTTACCTTTACCCCCAGATGACAAATAAAGGATAAAACATGACATACCAGGAAGTTCAGAAACTTATCAAAACGGCAGCAGACGAGGTGTTGCCCGGTTTTAAAGGCAAAATAGAACTGGGTGGTACTCTCCTG
>JANMDL010000264.1:0-4239 GCA_031376295.1 Chitinophagales bacterium | reverse complement strand
CAGCCTTGATGTGTAAAAGGGGAAATTCGGCTCTTCTACAGCGGCAACACGTATACCCAGGTTAAATGGCACTTTTACCGATATAATATAGGCTCTCAGTTCATCTTTATAATCAAGCATGCGTATTACATTTTTAAACCCGGTATTAAGCAGGTTGGCAATGCGGCTGGTATAACTCTTTTGCTTGTAGCCATTGCAGATGATGAAAGTATCCTTGTTTATCTTCTTTTTGGCATACAGTTTTTTTACAATTTCAATATCGTAGGCAAAAGAAGTTTCTAAGTGTATATCATGTTTCAGCGCTTCTTCCACTATAAAGGAAAAATGCGAACTTTTGGTGCAGTAACAATAATGGTATTTACCCTCGTACTTGTGTTTTTTAAAGGCATTGGCAAACATGGTTTGTGCCTTGTTTATCTGTTTACCTATTTTGGGCAAATAAGTAAGTTTAAGCGGCGTACCATATTTGTCAATCAGTGCTTTGATGTCAACACCATTGTACTGCAGGTAATCATCCTTAATGTTGAAGTCTTCCTGCGGAAAGTTAAATGTTTGATGAACAAGGTCTGTATAACTATTGTTCATCAACGACTGGGTTCTT
Organism: Chitinophagales bacterium; assembly: GCA_031376295.1. GTDB lineage: Bacteria > Bacteroidota > Bacteroidia > Chitinophagales > Chitinophagaceae > Ferruginibacter. Next base: position 3,638 of record JANMDL010000264.1, on the reverse strand, counting down.
TGCATGTAGTAAAAATATGTGCAAATGTAACAGATTGCAGTAAAAACGGCTGTAGAAATTTCTAACAACGGCTGCAGGCAGGCAACAGGGTAAAACCAATTGACAACATAAGCCGGTTTTCCGGATAATCCCAGGCACAAAAAAACCGGGAAAATACAATCTCTCCCGGCAATTTCTTATTGTTGAATGGCGAATCTATTTAACTGATTCCACCAGTTTTTTAAATGTTTCAGGCTCATTCATGGCCAGGTCTGCCAGCACCTTACGGTTAATATCGATATTTTTAGCAGCCAGTTTGTTGATGAAAACACTGTAAATCATTCCTTCTTCCCTTACAGCTGCATTGATACGTGCAATCCACAGCCTGCGGTAATCACGTTTTTTAAGTTTACGGCCAACGTAAGCATACGTTAACCCTTTTTCCATTACGTTTTTGGCAACCGTATATACATTTTTACGTTTACCGTAGTAGCCTTTAGCGGCTTTCAAAATCCTTTTTCTGCGTGCCCTTGATGCAACTGCATTTACTGAACGTGGCATATCTTAATAATTTTAAATGTTAATTGTAGATGAAAGATGTTACTGTGCCTTAGCACGGGCAACCTTATTTCAGGCGTAATAAACGTTTTACAAAATCAACCTGCGACTGATGTACCATACCGTCTTTGGCCATGAAACGCTTGCGTTTGGTGGATTTTTTTGTTAAGATGTGACGTTTGAAGGGCTTTTGATACGTAATTAAACCTGTGCCGGTTACTTTAAACCTTTTTTTGGCACTTGAATTGGTTTTTACCTTTGGCATTATATAACTTTTTATCGTTACTCCCTGCTGGCGGGTCTCACCGGAGACCACTTATTGAGCCGTGTGGGAAATGTGCAAAAAAGAACTGTTTCTTTTTCGGGCGGCAAAGGTATGGGTTTTTGCCTTAAAAACCGCTTTTTAAGCAAATTATACGCAATACTCATTATTTGGGTCTACCACTAAAATGGTATTGCCAGTATAAAAACAGCTGCCTACCTTTATACCACATTATTAAACTACTACAAATGAAACAATTTTTTGCTACCATGCTCCTGCTTTTAACGGCAGGTTTGGTACATGCACAATTTGGCAATATATTAGACAAGGTTAAGCAAAAGACAAACCAAAAGGTGAATCAGAAAATTGACCAGAAAATTGACAAAGCGGTCGATAAGGCAGTAGATGGGACTGATGATGAAATAAGTGGAAAAAACAAGGGGAAAACTAAATCAGGCAGTAATACAGGGGGCAATGAAGCTGAAAGTAATAATGGCGGTAGTAGCAAAAGCAGCGGTACCAGCTTTAAAAGCTACAGTAAATTCGACTTTGTACCCGGCGAAAAAATTATTGCCCAGGAAGATTTCAGCCAGGATGCAATTGGCGATTTTCCGGATAAATGGAACACTAATGCATCTGGTGAAATTGTAACAATAGAGGGTACTACGGGTAAATGGCTGGCATTGACCAAGCCCGGGGTATATTACCCTGAATTCATTAACAATCTGCCTGAGAATTTTACTATTGAGTATGATTTGGCGGCAACCCCGGGCTACAGTTTCTACTCGGCCTGGCTGCAGTTTGGTATCGCCAAATCAGGTAGTGCTAAAAGTACTTTTGAATCGTGGAAAGCATTTGGGGGCGGTAGAAACGGTATTGGTATCAGTTTACACCCGCAAAGTGCCGGCAGCAGAAAAGATGATGGTATTTATGCATACTGTGTATACGAAAACGGCGAAAGCCAGATGAAATCAGAAGGCAGCCAGAGCAATTTTACCAATACTACTAATATGGCTCATATATCCATCTGGCGGCAAAAGTCGAGAATAAGGGTGTACATCAACCAGGAAAAAGTGATTGACCTGCCCAAAGCGCTCAATGGCACTTATAACAAAATCGTTTTTTGCCCCGACTACTCCTACCACGAAAAAGATGATGTATTGTACATTGCCAATCTGCGTGTGGCCGTGGGTGCACCTGATACCCGCAATAAACTGATTACCGAAGGCAAATTTGTAACACATGGTATTTTGTTTGATGTAAACAGCGCTACGATAAAAGCAACCAGTTACGGTACTTTAAAAGATATAGCCACCGTGCTGAAAGAAAACAGCGACGTAAAAGTGAAGATCATAGGCCATACAGATGCCGATGGTGATGACAGGGCGAATATGGACCTATCCAAAAAAAGAGCCGATGCGGTTAAAGCGATGCTCACCAAAGAATTTGGTATAGATGCCGACCGCATGGAAACAGATGGTAAGGGCGAAAGCCAGCCTACTGATAAAAATACTACCAACGAGGGCAAGGCCAATAACAGGCGGGTGGAGTTTATTAAAATGTAGTTGCTTAGAGTCGTCCACTTTTTAAAAGTGGACGACTCAACGACTGGAACGGTAAGGAGCAGTTGTAAAACTGCTCCTTTTCTTATTGCTCTTTATGATACGGCAGTAATTAAAAACAGCCGGTATACTGTTTATATTGGCCGGCAAAAAAAGCATAAAAACACATTGGAGTAAAAAACAGGTTTTTTCCGGTAGAAATTATTGCTATAATGCAAAAAAACTGAAATAAAATCTACTAATTATGTTTAAAATCTTCCTGTGTCACCGTACTAACGATTCACGGTATGCAGCTTCCCATATATACCAGGAGTTGGCAGAAACCTATGGAGATGAAAATGTTTTTGAATACAACGATGGTATGCCCGCCGGGGTTGACTTTAGGCAGCACGTAGTTACACAGCTACAGCAGATGCAGGTTTTTGTACCGCTGATTGGTGCTAACTGGCTGGATAGCAAAGATGAAAACGGCCTTATAAGGCTACAACAGCATGACGATCCGGTAAGGATTGAAGTTGAAACAGCACTTAAAATACCTAAACTACGCATTTTACCGGTTTTTCTGGATAGCATCACCTGCCCGGATAGAAGTAAATTACCACCAGAGATTGCCGGGATTATTGACATTTCTGCCATTCATATTGGCTATAAACCCGATGAGCTGAAAAAGGGTGTTACCAGGTTGATTGAACAAATCAGAACAGAAGGGATTAATCCCCGGCCCGACCCTGATCCAGAAATAAAAAGGATAAAGAATGAGTTGCTGTTACTTGAAGCGGAAAAAGTGGCAATGGAGGCTGAATTGAAAAAGCGGAACATAAGGCAACTGATTGCTAAAATTGGCATTGCAGTTAGCATTGTATTCTTTTTATTAGCGGTTGAAAACGCAGGTAGTGATGTACCACCTGCACTTATTATCGGCATCATTCTATTGGTTATCGCCATCATTTGGCTCAGAAAATACAATACCAAAAAAACTAAAACTGAACTTACTGCAATTGAAAAAGAAATTTTAGCAATAAAGAGCCGCTTGATTGCGCTGGAGGGCAAAGGCAGATAAACCGGGGTATTTTCTCCGAAATGATAAAACTGCCGCTTTATTGCTGCCTCTATATTTTCTATTACACTTGTGAGCATTTAAAATGCCACAAGAATTAAAACCGTTCAAACAAATAAACCCATTCTCAACACAAACACAATCTTTAGGAGAGAATCCTCAAAATTTGACCCTTTACGCTTTTGTACCTATCGACCAAGCAACTCTGTAACATATCTTC
>JANMDL010000208.1:0-13219 GCA_031376295.1 Chitinophagales bacterium | reverse complement strand
AACGCAGTGAGCAATAGTGCCAAAGCACAGGCCAGTAATTACCGGTTTTGTACCATCGAACCCAATACAGGCCTGGTGGATGTACCCGACCCCAGGTTAAACAAACTGGCAGAACTGGTAATACCCGACCGTATTGTACCTACACAGATAGAAATTGTGGATATTGCCGGGCTTGTACGTGGCGCCAGCAAGGGCGAGGGCCTGGGCAACAAGTTTTTGGGTAACATCAGGGAGGTAGATGCTATTATACACGTAGTCCGTTGTTTTGAAGATGAGAACATACTGCGGGATGAGGGTGCTATTAACCCGGTAAGCGATAAGGAGATAATTGATACAGAACTGCAGTTAAAAGACCTGGACAGTGTGGAGCGCAAAGCATCCAAAAGCGAAAAAATGGCTAAAACCGGTGGTGATGCCAAGGCAAAAGCTGAGTATGAAGTGCTGCTGCGCTGTAAGGAACACCTTGAGCAGGGCAAAAGCATCCGCAGCCTGGGGCTGGATAAAGAAGAGCGAAATGCCATTGCCGACCTGTTTTTACTTACAGAAAAGAAAGTGCTGTATGTAGCCAATGTAGATGAGGCCAGTATGCACACCGGCAATAAATATTCCGACTTACTAAAAGCAGCCGCAGCAGAAGAAGGTGCTGGCATTATTGTAATGACCAATGCCATAGAGGCGCAGATAGCCGAATTTGACAACCTGGAGGACAGGGCCATGTTTATGGAAGAATACAAAATGACGGAACCTGCGCTGGACAAACTGATACATGCCACTTACAAATTACTGGATTTGTACACCTATTTTACAGCAGGTGTGCAGGAGGTAAGGGCATGGACGATACAAAAAGGCTGGAAAGCGCCACAGGCAGCAAGTGTGATACATACCGATTTTGAAAAAGGCTTTATTAAGGCTGAAGTTATTGCTTATAATGATTATGTACAATATGGCTCAGAAGCTGCCTGCCGTGATAATGGTAAACTGAGAATTGAGGGTAAAGAATACCTGGTGCAGGATGGAGATGTGATGCATTTCAGGTTTAATGTATAAAAAAGTTACGCTGCAAATTGAAAGGGACGGTTCTTATACCGCCCCTTTTTCATTATAACCAAAAACAAACATTTTAAGCAATATCCTGTATTATCAATCATCCTCTTAATAGCATATTGCAGTAATATTTCAACTGTTTAAACCACCCGGATATACCGGGTTTTATGCAGTTTTGATAAACTTATACGTAATACCTGCCAATGCCGCACCCACTATTGGCACCACAATAAAAAGCCATAATTGTGATAAGGCCCAGCCACCTGCAAACAAAGCCTGGCTAATGCTGCGTGCAGGGTTAACCGAAGTATTGGTAACAGGAATGCTTACAAGATGTATAAGGCAAAGCGCCAGACCAATAGCCAACCCGGCAAATCCTTTAGGTGCCTGCTCATCTGTAGCACCAAGAATAATGATCAGGAACATAAAAGTCATTACAAATTCTGTTACTACGGCTGCGGTTAAATTATACCCGCCTGGAGAGTGTTCCCCATAACCGTTGGCAGCAAAATTTCCAATTTCGGAACCATTACCTGTTACAATAAGGTACAAAACACCCGCAGCAGCAATACCACCCAGTACCTGCGATACAATGTAGGGCACTATTTCTTTGGCACTAATTCTGCCCCCCATCCACAAACCAATAGTAACTGCGGGATTAAGATGCGCTCCGGATATGTGGCCAAGCGAATAGGCAATGGTAACCACTGTTAAACCAAATGCCAGTGAAACGCCCACCAGGCCAATGCCTACATCGGGAAACGACGCTGCCAGCACGGCACTGCCGCAACCGCCAAAAACAAGCCAGAATGTGCCGATAAATTCAGATACATTTTTCTTCATTGTTGTTAGTTTTATAGATGAGTGAATATTGATTCCGGTTGTTGTAAAAAACACCTCAATGACAAAGCGCTCAAATGCAGTTAACGGCGGGTTTAGGAAATAGCTGATAAAAAGTAGTTGTAAAATTAAACCAAAAAGATGCAACCATTGTTAAATTAATTTACAATCAGCTTAACTTAGCAACTTAAATACATAAATATGGCAATTACTACCGGGCAGGCTGCCCCTGACTTTACACTGCATGATTCTGACAAGAACAAAGTAACCCTTAGTGAGCTGAAGGGTAAAAATGTGGTGCTCCTGTTTTTTCCGCAGGCATTTACAGGTGTATGTACCAAGGAGTTATGCTCCATACGTGACGGCATAGCTGACTACAACAACGTAAATGCACAGGTGCTGGGCGTATCTGTTGATTCTGTTTTTACACTGGCAAAATTTAAGGAAACAGAAGGTTACAACTTCCCTTTGCTGAGCGACTTCAACAAAACAGTTTCCGAACAATACGACACCATTTATCAGGACTGGATTTTTGACATGAAAGGTGTAAGCAAGCGTTCGGCTTTTGTAATTGATAAGGAAGGTGTTGTACAATATGCAGAAGTTTTAGAAAGTGCTGGTGATTTACCAAATTTTGAAGCGGTGATGGCTGCCCTGCAGGGGCTAAACTAAAAAATTCAGATTAAACTGCGATAACAGGCATCCATTCTGGTGCCTGTTTTTCTTTTAGCGCTTTAAACGCCTGTACCTGTGGAGAACATTTTTCTGCATATTCCTATTTTTCACTAACTTTATCTCACTAAGGAAAAAGACATTCAGAATCGGAAAATCAACTTCAGAACATTTTTAGCAACCTGTTTACCCAGCTCCCTTTAATCAGGCATAATTAAATAAACTGCAGTCAGCTGCGGAGAGGTTATTCTTATATTTCTTTCGGCATCTTATTTTATCATCTATAAATTAAACACAATGAAAAAATTAAGTAAACAAGAACAAAAAACCATCAAAGGAGGTAAGCTGCTTATCAGTTGTTACGCACTTTGCCGCCCATTCCTGCTGGATTGCCCTGGTATGGCCAAATCTGATTGTCCCGACTTTATGGCCTGCATGAACGGTTGCGCCGGATAATACTGTTGCAAGTCCTTATTGACTAAGCAATTTCTGCTGCAAAAATGTAAACAGCAACAATATTCAGCAACCAAAAAATACAAACAATGAAAAAATTACAAAGAAATGAAATGAAAAAAGTTAAAGGTGGTGTGGAAGATGAACTGCTCTGCCTCAGAGGCTGTAACCAGGGTTATGTTGGCTGTGTAAATGCCGGCGGCGATATAAATTTATGTACGGCCGGACGTAATAAATGCCGCCGTGGATGCCTTGGGTGCAATCCCATTTGCCCATAAAGGATTACACACAAAGAAATATTAAACTATGTAATTGATAACCAAAAAAATAAAACAATGAAAAAACTGCAAAAAACCGAATTAAAAAAAATCAGAGGCGGAGATGAAATTTCATGCCTCAGGGGTTGCCGTGAAGGTTATGCAGCCTGCATTGCAGCGGGCGGGGGCATCAGCTTTTGTACTGCGGCCCGTAATCAATGCCGCAACAGGTGCCTTGGTTGCAATCCAATCTGTCCGTAAACAGACAATGTAAATTTACTGGTAACCGCTATTGAAAAACAGCTAAAGCCTGTACCTGTATTCACTTACAGGTACAGGCTTTTACTATTACACCCAATAACACTTCTTTCAGAAAAATCAAAATATACTCCTTTATCAGTATTGCCTTGCATCCTGCAGTTGTATAATTTCGGTATCAGAAATTAATATACTCAAAAGAAATACAAGCCATTCCCACATTTAACAATAAAAAATAAAAAACATGAAAAAGTTACAAAAAAATGAAATGAAAAAAATTAAGGGCGGCGAACCACCCTTTTGTGTACGCATCTGCAACTATGAGTACCGGTTTTGCCTGCAGATTGGCAACCACCCCGACAAATGCGCTGAAGCAAGGGAGCGTTGCCTCGACTGTGAATGCAATAACATTTGTTAAGCCCCAGGCCATTTGTACACTACATTTATTTACATTAAACACTAAAAAATGAAAAAATTAAGTAAAAATGCGCAAAAAACCATCAAAGGCGGCTCAGCAGCTTCAAGCTGTTACACACTCTGCCGCCCCTTCCTGGCAGATTGCCCCGGCAGGGCCAAGTCTGACTGCCCGGATTACATGGCCTGTATGAATGGCTGTGCCGGATAATACAAAGGCAGGTATTAGTTCTTGCTTTACAGATACATTTTTTTCACATCCCCGGATATAAATTTAAACAATGAAAAAGTTAACTAAAACAACATTGAAAAAGATTAACGGTGGTGCCGGTTGCAAAACGCTTTGCCGTGAATCATTAAACGCATGTAAGGCTATATATGCCGGCACACCCAATATTGAGCTCTGCTGGGACCAGTTTTTTATCTGCTTTGAATCATGCGCATAAACGAACTGCGGTCTGAATAACTCAGTTTCACACATCAACCACGTAACAATTAAAACAAATAAAAATGAAAAAATTAAAGAAACAAAATCTCAAAGAAATCAAAGGCGGGAAATTGTATGCACCCACCTGCAGGGAACGCTGCGAAATTGCTTTTAGAAGGTGTCAGGACGACAAGGAATCATGCAGGACGGAGTATCAGGAATGTTTGGCAGCATGTTATAGCTAATAAAAAAAAAAGAAAATGAAAAAAATCAATAAAGACAAACTAAAAGTACTTAAGGGCGGTGTCGACAGGAGACTATGCTTCAAAATATGTACAAATGCTTATAACCGTTGTACACTTTTAAACGGCGATACGGTTCAATGCCAGGAGGCATATGATGAATGTATCGTGGGTTGCTACAACCCTTAAAAGATACAGCAACAATAAGTTTTCGTTACTGGATATTATACAGCAGTATGACTGCTCACAGTAAAGCCTGATGTAAATTTCGATTAATACAGGGGAGATTTTTTCTCCCCTTTTTGCATTGCGGTTAACTATAAAGTGTATCCCTGCACAATCTTTAGAGCGCTTTTTGGCAAATGATCCGCAACCAGCTAAATGGCCGGACGGGTAATTGCTTCCTGTTATCTATATTCTTCTAACCGCTTTTGCCCCGGATTTAACCCCATTTATACTATTTATACCCACCTTAACGTTATTAAGCCGGTTTGGCATGGTTTTTACCCTTTATAAAACAGTAAAATGATGCAAAACAATATTTTGTTGATTATTTAAAAGATTTTACTAACTTTGGTTTAGTTGAAATACTTATTAACCATATTATTATTTATTATTGGATTAAATTTTACTTCTTTCGCTCAAAACAAACCGGCTTCAGCAGGAGATCCTACAGCAAAGTTGATAAAGTTCTACCCCAATCCATCTACTACGGTTGTAAACTTTGAGTTGCAGCGTGGGTATGATAAATCTTATACTTTACAGGTATCTAATTTTATGGGCAAAAAAGTGTTTGAACAAACTAAATTTGCTCAAAAAACCACCATCAACCTCAGTAATTTTTACCGTGGTTTGTACTTCTACCAGCTTGTTGACCGCTCAGGTCGCATCATTGAAACAGGCCGCTTCCAGGTAGTTAAATAGCAGTAGGTTCAAAGTCGATTGGTTGATAAGTTAAACCTACGTCCCCTTCTTCATTCGTAATTCTTCAGCTGAAAGTATTCAACCTTCGTCACATTCTTAATTCTCTATTCGCCATTCTACAACACCTGCACAATCAAAAACTTCAAATAATGTGTATTCTCCAATCCTTCAATAATGGGATGGTCTGCAGATTGGGCATTAAACACCACCTGCCGCAGTTTGCGTTTGGCATCTTTTGCAGCCATGCCGATTATTTCTAAAAACAATTCGGCCCGTATCAAATTGGTACAGGATGAGGTAACCAAAAAACCGCCCGGCTTCACCAATTTTATCCCACGGAGGTTAATTTCTTTATAGCCAGTTATAGCCTTTTGTATATTTTCCCTTGTTTTAGTAAACGATGGCGGATCCAGCATTACCACATCCCACTGGCGGCCCTCTTTGGCCCACACTTTCAGCACATCAAAAGCATTCACCGCCTCAAAACGGCATATTTTCTCCAGCCCATTCAGTTCTGCATTTCGCTTACACATTTCAATGGCATTATCCGAAATATCCAGTCCCAGTACCGATTTTGCCCCAAAGTGTGCCGCATTCAGTTCAAAACTGCCGGTATAGCAAAAAGCTCCCAGCACATCTGCATCTTTAACAATATGCTGTATGGCCCGGCGGTTATCCTGCTGGTCAAGAAAGAAACCCGTTTTTTGCCCGTTGGCAATATCCACATAAAACTTCACCCCGTTTTCGGTAATTACAATATTGGTATCGAAAGGCTCGCTTAAAAAACCCTTCTGCTGCTCCATGCCTTCCAGCTCCCTCACAGGCACATCGTTACGCTCATAAATACCGGCCGGGCTAAACAACTTTTGCAGTGCAGCCACTATTGCTGGTTTCCATACATCAATACCCAGTGCAAGTGTTTGAATAACGAAGTAATTGCCAAACTTATCAATAATCAGTTGCGGCAGTTCATCAGCTTCGCCATATATCAACCTGCAATTTTCGGTATAGCCAATTTTTTGGCGGTAGGCCCATGCCTCTTTAATACGGTTAAAAAAGAAGGCATCATTCACCACTTCATCCCGGTTACGGGTAAGCAGGCGCACCATTATCTGCGACTGAGGATTTACATATCCCCTACCAATAAACTTCTTATCATAACTGAACACATCAGCTATCACACCACCTGCCAGGTCACCTTCAGTAGTATTTACTTCATTGGCAAATATCCAGGGGTGCCCCAACTCCACCCTGCGGCTTATCTTTTTACGCAAAATAACCTTCGTCATGCCGCAAAAGTAGCTTTTACCGGTCATTTTATAAATTTCTTGCCATTTTGACGTTTTAAACCGGGTTGGCAAACTGTTTGACTATTGTACCTTTGCAGGCTAAATTACAGGTAAACCTGCCAATTATACAGGTTAAAGAAAAGGGATTACAATATTATGGAAGAAGAAAAAGTAACAAACGAAGCCGAAATGGACATTAATGCAGATTCTGATGTACCCGGCAATACGCACCTGAGCAACCCGGAAGCGGAGGAAAATGAAAATACAATAGAAAAACTGCAGGCTGCCGTAGAGGAACACAAAGACAAATACCTGCGGCTTTTTGCAGAGTTTGACAATTTCAGGCGTCGCAATGCCAAGGAAAGGATAGAACTGGTACAAACGGCCGGAAAAGATGTGATTACTGCTTTATTGGATGTGCTGGATGATTGTGACCGTGCTGACAAGCAGATGCAGGCTACTGAAGATGTGACACAGATAAAGGAAGGTATTGCCCTGGTTTTTGCTAAACTACGCAATACAATGCAGGCCCGGGGCCTTAAAGTGATGGAAAGCATTGATACGAATTTTGACGTGGAAAAGCATGAAGCCATTACAGAAATACCGGCCCCAACGGAAGAACAAAAAGGAAAAGTGCTGGATGAAGTGGTAAAAGGGTATTATTTGAATGATAAGCTGATACGGTTTGCCAAGGTGGTGGTGGGAAGTTAGTTCAATTAAGAATCAATTAAGAATTAGGAATTAAAAATTAGGAATTAAAAATTGTGCTCCATGCGGTAATCAGTGCAATTGGTTTAATTAGTGGTTCAAAATTCGGGACACAAAATGAAGAATGGGTAATAGTAATCGTACCTTATTGAAGTTTTAAAAAGAGCAAATGAAAAAGGATTTTTACGAAATATTGGGCGTGGCAAAAGGTGCTTCGCAGGATGATATTAAAAAAGCATACCGCAAAGTGGCGATGCAATTTCACCCTGACCGCAACCCCGGTGATAAACCGGCCGAAGAGAAATTTAAAGAAGCCGCTGAAGCGTATGAAATTCTCAGCGATCCGGATAAGCGTGCCCAGTACGATCGTTTTGGCCACCAGGCATTTGCCCAGGGTCGTGGCGGTGGTGGCAACCATGGCGGCATGAACATGGATGATATCTTCAGCCAGTTTGGAGATATTTTTGGCGGCGACAGTCCCTTTGGCAGCTTTTTTGGCGGTAGTGGAGGCAGGCGCAGCAGCGGTGGTAGCCGTGCCCGTGGCGTGCGTGGCAGCAACCTGCGCATAAAGCTTAAAATGAATTATGCCGAAATTGCTAAAGGAGCCAATAAAACAATCAAAGTAAAAAAACATGTAAGCTGTACGGTATGTGCAGGCAGCGGTGCTAAAGATAAAAATGCCGTACAAACCTGTGGCACCTGCAATGGCAGCGGACAGGTAAGGCGGGTGCAAAATACCTTTCTGGGCCAGATGCAAACGGTAACCACCTGCCCAACCTGTACGGGTGAAGGCACCACCATCACCAATAAATGCACCAATTGCAAGGGTGAGGGTCGTGTGTATGGAGAAGAAACCGTAACGATCGACATACCGGCAGGCGTACAGGATGGCATGCAGCTAAGTGTTAGCGGCCGTGGCAATGCAGGCGAACGTGGCGGCCCCAATGGCGACCTGATTGTGCTTATTGAAGAAGAAGCACATCCGCAACTGCACCGTGATGGACTGAATGTGGCTTTTGACCTGCACATTACTTTCCCGGATGCGGTATTTGGCACACAACTCGAAGTGCCTACTATTGATGGCAGGGCCAAGATAAAAATTCCGCCCGGTACACAAAGCGGTAAAATATTCCGCCTCAAAGGCAAGGGATTCCCTTCTGTAAACAGCTACGAAAAAGGTGACCAGCTTATCCATATTAATGTATGGACACCACAAAATGTAAGCAGCGAAGAAAAAGGTATACTGGAAAAACTACAGAACTCTCAAAACTTTCACCCCAAACCAGAGAAGAATGCTACGTCGTTTTTTGATAAGGTGAGGGAAATGTTTAGTTAAGTATGGTTGATTGATTGATTACTGATTATTTATGACATTTCCTCTTTTCTAAGCAACGTTTTCTACTGCAAGGCTATTTGCGCAAGCCAGGTATCGTTACCTTGCAGGCTGAATTTGCAAAATAAGAACAAGCTTGCTTTGATAAAGTATGTTACTGCCCAATAACCATATTTAACCGATATTGGCGCTGCACATTATTAACCCCTTCCCCACAGGCTGCGTTCCCCTCACAAAAGGCATCCTTTCTGTGATAATTTTTTCATATTTTGCAGTATTATCACCATTTAACTACCTGTCAATCAGGAAATTGAAAAAATTGCATGGAGGTTAAACCAATGGTGATGTATCAGGTCAAACCAAGTTAATACAAAACCAAATCTTCCGGGCATGAGGAAAAGACTGCTTTTACTTTCAGGCATAATCGCCTCATTATCAGCATTATCGCAGGATTTCAGCAACAAAGGAAAAGACTTTTGGGTGGGCTATGGTTCCCACTGCCAGATGTATAATGGTAATGGAACGGTAAATACAATTACCGGGGGGTCGCAAGAAATAGAACTTTATTTTGCTACCGAAGCAGTAACAAACGTTACGGTTTCTGTACCTGGCCTGGGCTATTCACAAACTTTTACTAACATTCCGGCCAATACCGTTTATAAAACACTGGCGCTACCACTAAAAACAGGCAGCAATGATGCCCGTCTTACTGCCGAAGGCACTTTAAATAAGGGCATCCACATTACTAGTGATAAAGCCATTGTGGCGTATGCGCATGTGTATAACGGAAGTATTTCGGGGGCTACCATATTGTTTCCTACCAACACCCTGGGCAAGGAATATTATTCGCTCAACTTCGACCAGTATTCCAACCAAAGCAGCTCTTACTGCTTTTTTTATGCAGTAGCTACCGATACCGGCACCACCACCATTGAAGTAACCCCCAGTGCCAATACACAAACGATGAACGCCAATACAACCTATACCTTCAATCTTACCCAGGGGCAGGTATTCAATGCTTTGGGCAGCATCACCGGCAATAACGGGGTTGACCTTACAGGCTCCAAAATAAGAAGCATTGCTTCAGGTACAGGTGTGTGCAAGCGGATTGCTGTGTATTCCGGCAGTGGCAAAATAAATATCCGGTGCCCGGTGAGTGCAGGTAATGGCAGTGCAGATAATTATATGGTACAAAGTTTTCCTAAAACGGCCTGGGGCAAAAACTATTTAACGGTACCTACTTTTGGTATGCCTTTTAATTTTTTCAGAATCGCCGTTACCGACCCCACGACCGTGGTTACCATGAATGGCACGGTACTTACTGGCTTGGTTAATAATTTTTACTACCAGGCAGGGCAAACCAACCAACCCAATTATATACAGGCTGACAAACCCATTATGGTGGCGCAATACATTACCACGAGGGGAGTTTGTGGCAATAATGTGGGCCTGTCTAATAACGATGGCGACCCTGAGGTGATTTACCTTAGCCCGGTGGAGCAAAACATAGCAAAAGTACTGCTCTACTCTACCCCAAATTCGGGTATCACTTCACACTATGTTAATGTAGTGATACCCAATAGCGGTACTGCGGTAACCTCTTTCAGGCTGGATGGTGCTGCACCTACTGCAGCTTTTGCCGTACACCCACAAAACCCAGGCTATGTTTACCTGCAGCAATCGGTACCGGTTGGCACACATACACTGCAATCCGATTCTGGATTTAATGCCATTGCTTATGGTTACGGCAATGCAGAAACTTATGGTTATAATGCCGGCACAAACATAAAAGACCTGCTTACATTTATCACTCCCATCAATCCTTTAAGCATCAGTACGGATGTAACAGCATGTACCGGAACACCCTTTTTCTTTTCGGTTACATTGCCCAAGCACCCGGATTCTTTAACCTCATTAATATGGGACTACAAAGGTTTTTTTGGCACACACAACGATACCATTAATGCGCCGCTTACCGCAGATACCACTTATATGATTGGCACCAACAGGGTGTGGCGGTACAAACTATCTCATACGCATACTTTCAGTCCGGCGGGTGTTTACCCCATCACCATTACTGCAGGTACGCTTAACAGTGAAGGCTGCGGTAATTCAGTAACCATCGACAGGGATTTGTTTGTTTATGACCCGCCAATACTATCATTTAAAGGCATTAACAATGGTTGTGTAACCGACAGTGTTGCCTTTACAGATACCACAAAATATGCAGGTACTACGTATCCCTACAAATGGTACTGGGATTTTGGTGACGGAACTACCAGCATCATAAAAGACCCCAAACATTTGTATGCCGCTGCGGGTACTTACACGGTAAAATTTGCTGCCGTAAGCAATGTAGGCTGCCTGAGTGATACGGCTATAAGAACCATTGTGGTAACTGATGTACCCGCTGCCAAATTTGGCATGTCTTCTCCTGTATGCCAGGGAAAACCCATTACATTTAGTGATACCTCTTTTGCTGCAGCACCAGCTACTATTGTAAAATGGCATTGGAATTTTGGCGATGGCTTTACCGTTACCCGAACCAACAACAGCGATACCACACATATTTATAATGCCTGGAACGCAAGTGTAACTGACTCCCTGCAGGTAGAAACCAACAGCGGATGCAAAAGCCCCGTTTTTTTCAAAACATTTACGGTGCATCCCAACCCTGTAACCAATTTTACGCTGCCGGCTACTGTTTGCCTGCCATGGGACAGTGCCAGGTTTATCAATACCAGTTCGCTGATATATCCCGCAGCTGGTATCATGAATTACAAATGGTATTTTGGCGACCCGGCAAGTGGCACAAACGACAGCAGCATACTTGCCAACCCGGCGCATTTGTATAGTGCAACGGGGCCATTTACCATAAAATTACAAGCCACCAGCATCGCTGGTTGTGTGCATGATACCACAAAAGTATTGTCAAACATCTACGCACAGGCTCATGCAGATTTTGCTGTTGCTGCCGAAAACTGCCTGAATGATGTAACCAGTTTTACCAGTAATGCCACAGGA
The DNA here is from genome assembly GCA_031376295.1 of Chitinophagales bacterium. Taxonomy (GTDB): domain Bacteria; phylum Bacteroidota; class Bacteroidia; order Chitinophagales; family Chitinophagaceae; genus Ferruginibacter. The sequence goes on along the minus strand of JANMDL010000208.1, from coordinate 1,334 downwards.
AGCGGTAATGCCATCACAACATACAATTGGGATTTTGGTGATGCCACTACATCCAACTTACAAAATCCAACACATACTTATTTAACTGCCGGTACTAAAACAATAAAACATTGGGTGGTAACGGACAAGGGTTGCAACAGCGATACTACTACTCATACAGTTGTCATCAATCCGCTACCCACTGCGGCTTACAGCTTTAACAGGCCGGCCTGCGAAACAAAAACCATTACTTTTACGGATGCTTCTCTTGCCAATGCGGGTACGTTAACCAACTGGGACTGGAGTTTTGGCGATGGCAATACCTCCACTGCACAAAGCCCCACGCATACTTATGCAGCGGCAGGCCCCTACACAGTAACACTGAAAGTAACTTCAAGCAAAGGATGTGTGAGTACATTGCTGAGCAAAACAGTGGTAATTAATCCGCAACCAATACCGGGTTTTATCAATCCCGAAGTGTGTTTGAGTGATGCTTTTGCGCAGTTTACTGATACCAGCCGCATCGCCACCGGCAATATCACTTTGTGGGCATGGAACTTTGGCGACCCTGCCAGCGGTGTACTCAATACTTCTACTGTACAAAACGCACAGCACCGGTACAATGCCATTGGTACGTATACAGCTACTTTAACTGTTACCAGTGATAGTGGCTGCGTGGCCAGCATAGCACAAAGCTTTACGGTGAATGGTGATATCCCTGTTTCTAATTTCAATCCGCTGAACCCGGCTACCATGTGCGCCAATGATTCGGTGGCCATACAGGATGCGGCTACGGTTAACTTTGGCAGTGTAACCAAAGTGGAAATATACTGGGACAATGCAAACTTCCCTGCGGTATTTCAAACAGAGAATGATCCATTCCCCGGAAAAATATACCGGCATTTGTATCCCAGTTTCCAAACTCCGCTTACAAAAACTTTCTCCATCCGCTACAGGGCTTATTCGGGTGCTACCTGTGTAAACGACAGGATAAAAACGATTGTGGTAAATGCTGCGCCAAAAGTACAGTTTAACAATATTCCCAATATTTGCTTAGATGCTGTTCCATACCAGCTTACACAGGCAAGTGAAATTGGTGCCGTGCCGGGCAGTGGTGTATACAGTGGCCCCGGTATTACGCCAGGCGGCTTATTCAATCCTGCAGCAACAGGGCCGGGTACCTTTACCATCAAATATACTTTTACATCAACTGCGGGCGGTTGTGTTGATACGCTTTCCAAAACAATCACTGTGTATCAGCCACCAGCAGCCAATTTTGGATACAGTGCATTAAACTGCGAAAAAGTGGCCATTACTTTCAGCGATTCATCCAGCACACCAGTGGGCATACTCAC
>JANMDL010000182.1:0-2164 GCA_031376295.1 Chitinophagales bacterium | reverse complement strand
CAGTTGCAGGGTCGGGCAACTGGTAAAAATTATTGGCATTATCAGCCGGGCTGCAGCCAATGTACGATTTTTGATTTACCAGCGACACAGGCGTGCCTGATGGCCCACCTGCCAGTCCCATGGTTACTCCAACTGCTATAGTACCATCCACATGCAAAGTGCTGCTGGGCGAAGTGATGCCAATACCAATTTTGCCATCGTTTTTAATGGTGAGCCTTGTGCTGTAACCTCCTGCCGTATTCATGGTGCAGAATTGCAACCTGGTGGGCACTGCCCCGGCAGCAATAGTGCCATCAGCAAAAATATCCAGCGCAGCAGTAGTTAAGTAGCTGGCACCACTGTAGCTCTGGCTGGTGATACCTGCCAGGTAATCTCCATTGCTTACCGCCAGCGGTGCCGCCAAAGTACCCCTTGCATGCTGAAAAACCAGTCCCGGGGCATAGCCTGCATCGTTGGCTGCATTGCGTATCAGCAGATCGGCGGGAGCGCCAAAACCCTCTGAAGCCAATTCCATGCGGGCATACCCGTAAGTGCTGTTGGGTGTGGTGGTGCCAATACCAAATACACCAGCATTAGTAATGCGCATCGCTTCGGTATTTTGGGTGCGGAATACCAGCGGGTTATTATCTGTAGTGCCTATGAAATTTATAGCAGGATTGGTGCCGCTGTTACCTGTTAGTTGCCAGGCATTTGCTGAAGAACTGATCCATAGCCACTGGCTGCCGCTGTAATAATGAAAGCCGGTGCTGTCGGGGCCTGTTTGATAAATCATTAATCCGGTGGCTGGACTGCTAATGCTGTTTTTTTCTGTTTTGGTCATGCGGGGAATCAGCATACCTTTTGCCGCACTTTTTATATCTACAATGGCGCTGGCATCAGCGGTGCTGCCATCGTTGTTGATGGCAATGCTTTGTGATTGTACGGTGAAATATGACAATAAAAGGAATCCCAATAGTAAGATTAATTTCATGCAATAAGATTTGTGTCCTGTAAATATACAGCAAAAATCATCTTATTACGGTGATGAAATAATTGATGACACCGGTGGTGATATTACCCGCAGTAGTATTGGTAAAAGTTACTTCCACCGTACCGGCCACCGATACCCTTGCATAGGCAATAATCAGGCCATTGGCCAGCGTGGCTGCCGGGGAGATATAGACCGTGCTGTTGAGCGCTGCATTGGCTACCGCAAAGGTTTCTTGCGAAGAGCTGTTGGCATTTACCGTACCGATATTTTTATTAACGGTTGCCCTTATCACTTCCGTCAACACTGTACCGTTGTTGCCCAGCTTAAAATCCGCACCCACATCTAATCTGGCCGTGGGGGTAGTCGTGCCAATGCCCACATTGGTATTGGCGGTGGCACCGTTTACGCCATTGATGCTGCCCAGTACCAGGCTGTTATTGGCAGCCACTTCCGCCCGGTAGCCGATGGCGATGGCATTTGTTCTAAACCCGCTTACATTACTGCTACTGCCCAGCAATGTATTTTGACTGCCCGAACTGGTAGTAGAAAATCCTACCTGTGTATTATCATCTCCACCCGCAGTACTGGTATGACCCAGCAGCGTATTCTGAATACCGGTACTTAAAGTAGCACCGCCGCTTAATGCACCCATCGTGGTATTGTAATACCCTGTGGTAATGGCATCACCACTTCTTGTACCAACAGCAGTGTTTTGATTACCACTTAATACAATGGCAGCCGGGTTTACATTTTCCAAAGCCTGGTAACCGATGGCCACATTGGAGGTATTGGTGGATAGTCCCGCAAGGTTCATGTTTGTCATGGCATCTTCACCAATTGCGATATTTTGAGAACCAAGCTGGTTGCGTGCCAAGGCATTTTTGCCAATGGCAATATTAATGCCGCCATTGGTGTTGCTGCGCATGGCCCTGCTGCCAATGGCGATATTGTTACTACCTGTTGTATTGGCAAACAAAGAACTGTCGCCAATGGCAAGAATGCCTGTGGCCGTCGAGCTTGCTCTTGCTGCGGCAAAACCGATGGCTGTGTTATTTGAGGCCATGCTGTTATACAACGCTTCATAGCCCATGGCCACATTGTTACTGCCGGTACCAATGCTCCGCAAAACAAAGGCTCCGGTTCCTGTATTTCTTAACCCCAACGAATCGTTATAACCGCTTTCGTATCCAAAAA
>JANMDL010000164.1:0-1528 GCA_031376295.1 Chitinophagales bacterium | reverse complement strand
AAAATCCGGCTATTGGAAAAGGATGCATCATTAAGGAACCAAACACAGATTTTTATTGAAACTCCCTATCGTAACAATCCATTACTGAAAGACCTTTCAGAAAATTTATCTCCTTCAGTTCAATTATGCATTGCATCACAGTTAACCCTGCCAGATGAATATATATTAACACAATCAATATCAAGCTGGAAAAAAAAATTACCGGATCTTAATAAAAAACCGACAGTATTCTTGATCTTATAGTTTCAGGCGAACTACTTTATTCTTTCAAGGACAACATCATAAACAATAGTTGTATTCGGATCAACCGGGCCATAACCATTTTCTCCATAAGCTAGTCTGCTGGGTATAATAAGTCGTGCCTTCCCTCCCTCTTTCATTAATGATATGCCCTCCTCCCATGCAGGAATCATAGATCCGTCTCCGGTTTTAAACGTCAGCGCACCACTACTTTTATCAGTCTGGTCAAAGATTTCACCATTTAAGAACATGCCAGTATAACTAACTACAACACTGTCACCTGTACCAGGTCTTCTTCCTTTTCCTTCAACAAATGATATATATACCAGTCCACTCTTAAGAGGCTTAACTAAAATATTATTTTCAGCGAGGTATTCCCTGATTTCAAGATCCTCATCGGCAGCAGTCCGCATATTTTTCTTTTTCTTAGCAGAACGATAATCTTCAGCCGGAACTATCCTGTTCATCCTTACTTCAAATCTTAGTTTTTCACCTTTATTGATATAGGAAGGACGTTTAGCATGAAATACTTTTTCATACAATGAATCGGCATTAACGATGAATGAAGCGCTGTCACCTTCACCAAGCATCTGAAACGCTTCTTCAAGTCCTCCTTTAAAAAGCGGTTTAACCAATTCAATTGAAAACTCATCGCCTATTGTTTTAGAATCAAACAATACCGAATCCCTGTTATTTTTATAAACCAGGTGCATATACATTATTTCACCTGTTTGGGGTTTAGGTTTTCCGAATGATTCGTGAATGGTATAATGCAACCCGGATTCAGTTACAAGAAATCCGTCACGGCTGCAACCACCTATCAATGAAAATAACAAAGCTGCTGTTAAAAATTTTGTAATGATGCTGATATCTGGCATAATTGAAATTATCGTTATTGTTCTGGTGTACCGGCTTGAAGCAATTCAACATGATAAACGAGGGTCTGATTTCTTCCAATCTTATTACCATCGCCGGTAAGTCCGAATGCAAGATAAGAAGGCACAATAATAATTGCCTTACCCCCGGCATTCATCCTGGTAAGACCTTCCTGCAGTCCTGTTGGCTCATCACTCATTCCCAATCTGAAAGTCAACAATCCTGAGCTATCAGAACTGTAACCGTATTCACCATCCAGAAAATTTATTCTGTATTTAACTGTTACGGGTGACATAAAAGAAGGTGACCCACCTTTACCCTGCTCAAGGATCAAGTAATGCAATCCGGTTTCAGTGGTAGACATTTTAAAACCTTGACGTTTTATATACTCAGCAATTTGTTCCTGCTCCTC
>JANMDL010000483.1:0-10976 GCA_031376295.1 Chitinophagales bacterium | reverse complement strand
ATCGCAGCCATGCGGCGATTTGGGGCAGGGTATCATATAGCAGATGTCTTTCAGTTCTTTCGAATCCAACACCGTCACTTCGGTTTTGATGGTGGAAGTGGCGGTATGCGTTTTTTCATCGTACCTGTTGCTGGCGTATTTTACAGCCTGCTTTCTGCCCTTGCCTGCCTTTAAGTATTCCTCTGCTTTTTTCCAGTTTACTGCCATTATAAAATCTTTATCCCGTTGCGATGCGTTTACTTCCAGCAGGGTATTGGCCTGCTCGGTGTTATAGCAACTGAAGAAGAACCAGCCATGAGATTTGCCTTTGCCGGCATGGCTCAAATCAAAGTTTACACCGGGGCATTGTATCTGAAAAGCAATATCCATCTTACCATCAGTTTTATCTACGCTGATAAAACTTAATGTGCCTTTAAAATTTTGCTTATAGGTATTGATGGGTACATCGCCATTCACATTATCGGGTGGCACACTAAAGCGGGTGCCTGCAATTACATACTCTGTATTTTCGGTTATAAAGGGAGAGGAGTGGTTTCCTGCACTGTTGGGCAGTTCAATAATTTCTGCCGTACGAAAAGTGCTGAGGTCAATACGGGCAACACGGGGCGTATTGTTGGCATTACCAAATATCCAGCGCCCGTCTATTTCGCCATTGGTTTGTGAAAGTTCTGTGTGATGCAGATCATCCCAGGGTACTATCCCATGTGATGTGTTCAGCATTGGTTTTGTTTCTTCACTGTACCCCCAGCCTTTTTCGGGGTCAACAGAAAATACAGGAATCACCCGCAGCAGCCTGCCGCTGGGCAATCCATATACACTCATCTGCCCGCTGAAGCCACCAGATACAAAGTTATAATACTCATCATACTTTCCTGGCGCTACATAGGTTTTAGCAGCAGCGTCACCGCTTATGGCACTGCCTGCATTTTTGGGCTTACATCCATACATGCCTGCCACCAGTGCAAATATCACCAGTGGGGCTGTTATTATTTTCTTTTTCATCTGCATCGTTTTTTAGTTTTTTAAATAAGCAAAAGGGTTACTGCAGTGGCAAATTTTTCTACCTGCTATGCCCAATGCTTGCTGAAGGTTCAGCTATTTTACGCCATCATTTTTACGCATAAATTCGTACAGCGACCTTGCTTCTTCATCTGCCAGGTTTTGATTGGGCATGCGTACCAGGCAAATTTCAAGCTGTGCCTGTGCCTTTGGGTCTTTGTCCAGCATCACATCGGGGTTGGTAATAAAGTTCATAATCCATTCAGCGGTATTCCTTGAGGTTACGCCTTTCCAGCCCGGACCAACCAGTTTTTCTTCGGTGAGTTTGTGGCAACTGCCGCATTTTACACCAAAGGTTTTATTGCCGGTTTCTGCCATGGCAGCATTCAGGGTCGGCGAAACATCAACCTTTGTAAACCTGCCTTCGCCCCTCTTGGGGTCGTAAGAAGGATTACCTCCTGCTGTGGATTTACTATCAGCACCCGGCACCGGTATGCCCGATTTGGTATTGGCCTCACCACAGGAAACGATGGCTGCGGCAATCATTGCTATTACTATCAACTTTTTCATGTTCAATTTTTTTTTGATACCACAAGGTAAGCGTGGTGGATGCTGTGTTTTTATGCGCTGAATCATAAAGCTGGTAAACAAATAAAAAAAGGGACGGCAGTTTTGTTAAAATGCTTACCTGCAAAGGGTTTGACCCGAAAAAGATGTTTTTATCCGGAGATTATGACTTTAATCATACACTGGCTTGCGCAATATCATTCCTGTATCATTAACAGGTGAATAGCTTTGAAAATCAAATTTTTAAAATGTATTCTCTATGATAGATATTGATTTACTGCTTGCCTGGGGTGCTGCTTTTAAAAAAGCAGCAGCAGGTGAAATCATTTTCAAAGAGGGTACACCCTGCTGTTTTTATTACCAGTTGGTAAGTGGCAGTGTGAGGTGGGTAAATGTTGACGATGATGGCAAAGAGTTTATACAAACTATTATTGAACCCGGTGAATGTTTTGGGGAACTTCCATTATTTGATGATGGTCCTTATGCAGCAACAGCGATAGCAGACGAAGACAGCATCGTCATCAGGCTGCACAAGCCTGTTTTTACTGAGTTGCTTAAAGAAAACCAGGAACTTCACTTTTCGTTCAGCCGGTTACTGGCACAAAGGGTACGCTTTAAATTTTTATTGCTCAAATCACTGGCCATGGATGATCCCGAAAACAGGATAAGCACTTTGCTGAACCACCTGAAAAAAGAAAACAGGAACTTTTGTGGTAAATGCAATAAGCTGAAGCTGACCCGGCAGCAAATAGCCGACATGACCGGGCTGCGGGTGGAAACCGTTATAAGGGCGATGCGTACCATGCATGAAAAAGGTGAGTTGCTGATTGACAAAGGCAAAGTCTATTGCAGGGATATGATTACAGTCATATAAGCAGCAGGACGGGCATTCTATTTTTACGGCCAAATTCAACCAATGGGTATTTCACTCCGATTCTGGTTACGCATTGCATTTTTAAACCTGCTGATTGTTGCATTTATCGGGGTTGTGCTGCGCTACAAAATTGCGTTTTCACTTCCTTTTGTTGATCAAAAACACCTGTTGCATGGTCACTCACACTTTGCATTTACCGGCTGGATTACACAGGCTTTAATGGCTTTACTGGTAGCACGCCTTAACCCCAATGAACCGGCAATGGGTTTTAAAAGATACCGCTGGCTGCTGGTTGGTAACCTGTTTACAGCCTACGGAATGCTGGTGAGTTTTCCACTGCAGGGCTATGGCGCATGGTCCATCAGCTTTTCAACCTTATCTATTTTTACTGCCTGGATTTTCTCCGTTGTTTACTGGAAAGACCTGGATGCACTACGCCAAAAGAGCAGCAGCCACCAATGGTTTAAAGCAGCACTGGTATTTAACATCATTTCATCGGCGGGTACATTTGTGCTGGCTTACATGATGGCCACCAAAAACGTACATCAAAACGGGTACCTGGCGGCTGTGTACTTTTTTCTTCATTTTCAATACAACGGTTGGTTCTTTTTTTCGGGCATGGGCCTGATGGTAGCTGCTGTTGAAAAAATAACCGGTAATACAGTAAAGCTCACCCTGGTGTTCAGGCTCTTTGCACTGGCCTGCGTGCCTGCTTATTTTCTTTCGGCACTCTGGTTACCCATACCGGCTTTTGTTTACTGGCTGGTGGTGCTTGCGGCAGCGGCACAGCTTGCTGGTTGGGGGTTACTGGTACAACTGCTGTTCAAACACAAAGCTGCCGTAAGGGCTGCAATAACTGTTACGGGTAAATGGGTGTTGCTGCTTGCTGCCGCTGCACTCAGTATAAAGCTGCTGCTGCAGATGGGTTCCGTCATTCCATCGCTCAGCCAGCTTGCTTTTGGCTTTCGCCCCATTGTTATCGGCTACCTGCATTTAGTATTGCTGGGAGTGATAACGATGTTTATTCTTGGGTATAGCTCAGCCTTTAACCTGTTAGCTACCAATAATAATGCCCGCAGTGGCATTGCTGTTTTTGTAGCGGGCGTTATCATCAACGAATGCTTATTAATGGCGCAGGGTGTTGCCGGTCTCAGTTATACAGGCATCCCGCATATTAATGAGTTGTTGCTGGGTGCTGCTATTATTATGTGCGCTGGAATGTTATTGTTTGTTGCAGCTACTAAAAAACAGGTTGGTAACTCAACTGTTCATTACAGCACCGCCATTGATATCAAAACTTTGCCCGGTGATGGATGACTGCTGCAGCAGGTAAGCAACGAGGTCGCCTATCTCTTCCGGTTCGCTCATTTTTTTAAGCGGCACGCTCTGCATGGCAATATCGTAAAATTCACTTTTGCTGATACCGATGCCATCAGCAATTCCCTGTAAACCATCCTGCGCCATATTGGTGTTTACCCAGCCGGGGCAAATGGCATTCACCAGAATATTTTCAGGTGCAAACTCCACCGCCCATGAGCGCATCAGCCCAAGTAAACCCGCTTTGGAAGCACAATATGCCGAATAGTTGGCTACACCCAGCCTTGCCAATATGGAAGAAGTAATAACGATTTGTTTGTACCGGCTTGAACTCTTTTTTAATGCAGGCAAAAAATGCTGCACAGTAAGATAAGTGCCGGTGAGGTTGGTATCAATTATCTGCTGCCAGCGGTCTTTTTCGCCGAAACTGTTTTCGCCGCCGATACCGGCGTTGGCAATTATGCCATCCAGTACCAGACCCGGATGATTGGCTACCACCTGCTGCAGTGCGGCATCATCTTTTATATCTGCCACAAAAACGGCGTGTGCACCTGGCTGCAAATCCGCCAGTGTCGCTTTCAATGCTGCCTCATTTCTGCCGAGTAAAAAGCAGGTATGCCCCTGCGTAGCCATTGTTGCTGCTATTGCTTTTCCTATGCCGCTTCCGGCTCCTGTTATTAAGTAATTCATTTTTGTAGTGCTGCTTTATTGCGCAGTGGCTGCAAATATACCGGTTTCCTTTTCATTAAATAATCAGCATTAAGCATGGGTGTATTTCAAATTCGCCAAGTGGGGGTGGCTGCAAAACTGCTGCAATAACTAAAGCAGGAAAGAAGCATGTTGAGGAAGAATGCTGAATGTGGGAACTTCGAACGTATCAATCTTTTTCGCCACTGCGTGGTCTTTCCAGCGGCGATTGGATTTTTTTGTTACTGATTACCAATCAGATTTAGTTGGGTTATATATAATTTTCGTATCTCGTTCTGGTTGTGATCTGTGGGGGCATTCAACACGGCTGAACGCCCTGGCTGCTGTCCCCACCAGCCAGCGACAATTTGGAATGCACCCATGTTATACCAATTGTAATTAGCTGGTCTTTTGTATAAGAAAAAAATGAAATGCATCCACAAAAACGCTCAGTTGTAAAAAAAACACCATATTTGTTAACGTTATTAAACAGATATGGCAATACTGGATAACCTGGTAAATCAAATTTCGTTAGTCGGCTATTTTTCCGAAATGCCAGAGTACGAAAAAAAACGCATGGTTATTTTTAACCGGCTCAACTTTTGTGCATTCTGTATAAGTATTATAAGGGTTGTTTACCTGTTGTTCTTTTCCCCCGGGATTTATTCATATAATGTATTGGCCATCAATATACTGCCTGCTATTTTCTTTGCAGCAATGGCATTGCTGGTTTATTACAAACAGTTTACGCTGGCTACAATTTTTGAGTTCCTGGTAATTCCTCCCCTGCTTTCATTTGTCAGCCAGGCTACACTGGATTCCGGACTGGATATGTTTGTGGTATTGTACATGTTGTTTTGCTTTTTTTATCTGAACAAGGTTAGAAACGTACTTTTCGCCTTTCTGTACTGTTTTACTTTTTTCATGTACATGCATTTCTGGATTGACAGGGAAGCCTTTTTCAGCGACAAAACATCTCCGGGCTTTCTGTTGTCCCTTTTCAATTACCTGTCAGCATTTTTCATGATTTTTATCACGATGTATTTTATAAAGTATAATGTATGGGAGTATGAAAAATCGATAAAGGAAAAGAATGAAAAGCTGATGAGGAGTAATGCTGAAATTACAAACCAACGTGACGAACTGAGCAAAAAGGCAGCACTACTGAAAGATAAAACTGCTGAACTGATGGAGCTGAACCATGTAAAGACAAAGTTGTTTTCAATCATCTCACACGACCTGCGCACTTCTGTATATTCTGTAAAAAATATTTTTGATGCGCTTGAAAAAGGATACATTTCAGGTCAGGAAATGCTGGACATGATACCCCAGGCGAGCAATGAGATTGGCAATTCTATAGAACTGGTAAATAACCTGCTGGGGTGGGCCCGCAACCAGTTTCATGAAATAAAAGTTAATCCTCAAACACTTGACCTTGTTAAGATAACCGAAACGACATTCAGGCTTTTTGCAATGCAGGCACAAAAGAAAAAAATCCGGCTGGAGAACAAGATCAGCATTTATGTATTTGCCTTTGCTGATAATGATATGATTTGTACTGTGCTGCGCAACCTGGTATCCAACGCAGTAAAATTTACCCATGAGGGCGGGCAGGTGGTAGTGCGTACTGAGCCGGATGGAAATTTCATAAGGGTTATTGTAAGCGACAATGGTGTTGGGATGACCGAAGATGAGATTCAGCAGGTATTTAATAATGAATACTACACTACTCTGGGTACCGCCCATGAACCCGGAACCGGGCTTGGGCTGATGATTTGCCGGGATTTTGTTCAGTTGAATAAAGGCCGGCTGGATGTAAAAAGTAAAGTTGGCGAGGGTACTTCTTTTATTGTAACCCTTCCTTATAATCATTCTGCAGTATAACACTGCAATTACAGCACATTGTCTATCTGCTGCTCCATTTTTACCAGGGCTTCGGCCATTTCCTTGCTTAGCATAGATGCCGCATTTTCAGCAGGGGTTTGTGTGGCAAACCATGCCAGCACCATAGCGATATAATCCTGCATATCCTTGCCTGCAAACTGTGTTTTAAACTCAATTATTTTATCGTTGATTGTTTTGAGTGTTTTACGTACCTGTTCCTCATCGCCCGGGTTGATGCGGATGCGGTACTGCCTGTCGCCTATCAGGATATTTACAGGAATCATTACACTCATATATAACTGGATTTATTCACCGAGGTAATTAATGCATTTATCCACTTCTTTAATATACCTGTTGATCTTTTTTTCAAACGCTTTTTTATCTGCTTCATCCATTTGCATAGCAGCCATTTTTAGTACCTGTACCCTGATGGTCAATTCCTCAATCTGCCGCTCCTGCTCTTTCTCTTTATCGTGGTATTGCTTTACAGCATTGTTCAGCCTTTCATTGTCTTTTTGCAGCACCCGGTATTGCCGCAGCAATTGCTGCAGTTTGTCATTTACCCGTTTAAGTTGCTGCTCCATATCATTTTAAATTTGCCGGCAATTACTTTCTCACTTCCGCACCCAGTTCTTTTTCATAGGATGCAATAATCTTGTTAATCATGCCATCAATTTCTTTATCTGTAAGTGTTTTCTCCTCATCCAGAAATGTAAAACTGATGGCCATTGATTTTTTACCGGCACCCAGTTTGTCGCTTTCAAATACATCAAACAGGTTTACCGAAGTAAGTTTGCTTACCCTTGCAGCAGCAGTTGCTTTTTCAACCTGCTCATACATCAGGGCCTTGTCAACCACAATGGCCAGGTCACGCTGCACCGCAGGAAATTTTGGTATATCCCTGTGTTCAATTTTAACTTTTTTGTTCAACTGCAAAACTTTATCCCAGTTAAAATCAGCAAACAGAACCGGTTGTTTAATATCAAATTTCTGCAGTATGCCTCCTGCTACCATACCCACTGTGGCAACTTCCTCATTTTTTATGCTGATTACAGCCGCAGTATCCATTGACGCAAGGGTAACAGGATTGAATGAAGTATAGGGCATACCCAGTATTTCACCAATTTTGCCGCAAACACCTTTCAGATAATAGAAATCCGCTTTTTCGGCCTTGCCATTCCAGTGTTGCTGGCCGATATTGCCTGTAACAAATAAAGCCAGGCGGTTATTTTCGTTGTACTTACCCGCTTCGGTAGTGCCGTAGATTTTACCAAACTCAAAAAAACGAAGGTTGTTGTTTTTGCGGTTATTGTTGTACGCAATACATTCAAGCCCGGTTTCCAGTATGGATGGACGCATCACATCCAGCTCAGCACTAAGGCTGTTGATCATTTTTACTGAAGTTTCCAGCACGGCATCACTGTAATAAGCACTATTGGTTATCGAGTTGGTAAAAATTTCATTAAAGCCCAGCCCGGTTAAATAATTGGCCACTTTTTCTTTGTAAGCCGCCTCATGTGCCAGTGTTTCTACTGCGGGCGAAAGGGTGATAGCGGATGGTATCTCCACATTGTCAAGGCCATCTATCCGCATAATTTCTTCTACAATATCGGCTGGCAAGCTGATGTCAGGCTTGCTGTGCGGTACTGCAACCCATAGTTCGTCCATGCCCTCTTTTATCAGTTCAAAACCAAGAGCCTGCAGTATTTTCTTAACCGTATCAGCATGATAGTTTTTACCGCTCAGCTTTTTCAGGTAGTGAAATTTAAGCCCTACTTCAGTTTTGGCTTTTGGCTTTGGATATACATCTGTAATATCGCTTGCAATTTCGCCACCTGCTAATTCCAGTATCAGCAAAGCCGCACGTTTCAACACGTTTACTGTATTACTAATGTCAACACCTTTTTCAAACCTGGTAGCTGCATCGGTGCGCAGGCCATGCCGCAGCGATGTTTTGCGGATGCTTTCGGGGCTGAACCAGGCACTTTCTAAAAATATATTGGTAGTAGTATCTTTTACGCCGCTTTGCAGTCCGCCAAATACACCACCTATACACATTGGCATACTTTCGTCATCACATATCATGAGGTCGCCGGCATCCAGTTTTCTTTCTTTTTCATCCAGTGTAACAAACAGGGTTCCTTCGGGCAGGTTTTTTACCCTGATGGTACTGCCCTGCACCATATCTGCATCAAAAGCATGCAGCGGTTGCCCTGTTTCGTGCAGCACAAAATTAGTAATATCCACAATATTGTTTACCGGGCGCAGGCCAATGGCTTTCAATTTCTGCTTCAGCCAATCAGGGCTTTCCTTTATCTGAACGCCTGTAATGCTTACCCCTGCGTATCTGGCACAGGCGGCTTCATTTTCTATAATTACTTTAAACTGCCTGCCCTGGTTGTCAATTTTAAAATTGTTTTTAAAAGGACTTTTTACAGCAGCTTCCTGCTTGTCGTGATGGGTAAGCCATGCACACACATCCCTTGCCGTACCAAGATGGCTCATGGCATCTATACGGTTGGGTGTAAGGCCAATCTCAAAAATATAATCTGTGTATGGTTTAAAATAATCAGCAGCAGCAGTTCCAGCGGCAACATTTTCAGGCAGTACTATGATGCCGTCGTGGCTGGTACCCTTTCCAATTTCGTCTTCAGCGCAAATCATACCGTGGCTTTCAATACCCCGTATTTTCGCTTTTTTCATGGTAAGCGGGTCACCGGTAACAGGGTAAATAGTAGTGCCAATGGTGGCAACCACCACTTTCTGCCCTGCGGCAACATTGGCCGCACCGCAAACAATCTGCAGCGGTTCGGCACCGCCGGTATTAACGGTAGTTACGGATAATTTGTCTGCATCAGGGTGTTTTTCGCAGGTGAGTACTTCGCCAATCACCAGCCCTGCAAGCCCACCCTTAATGGCTTCATATCGTTCCAGGCTCTCCACTTCCAGCCCGATAGAAGTTAAAATCTTACTCAACCGTTCCGGTTCAATGGCCGCTGGCAGGTATTCACTCAGCCAATTGTAACTAATAGTCATATCCAGTTTATTCTTTTTCCTCCGCAGAGGGTATTATTAATTCAGATTTTTTTTGGCGGAATGGCCGGTAATAAAGCTACCAGCATCCGGCTGCTCATACAAAACAGAAAAGTGCTATATGAGGGAGGGCAAAGATAGCTTATTCAGGCTGAATAAGGATTGCAAGATGCAGTGTGCAAATAGTGTGAAATTGAAGCATAAAATAGTGGAAAAATTTAAGTATTGTTGTTATATTGTGGATAATACAGTTAAAGCTGTTGAAAACCCCACCCTGAATGTGAATTACACCTCTAAAATACCTGCCCAGCAAGAATATTACTGTGCAAAACGAAAATGTTAATAAACCTGCAAAAAACTTAAAAGAGATTTATAGACCAGATAGATGGGACTTTTTGGGTAAAATTCTTTTTTTATTAATCATATGGCAATATACTTTTACTCCCCTGATAAACTTTTTTACAACCAACGGCGGATAATTACTAAAACATAACATGGATCTTACAGGCATTAATAAAGACAGAAAGACGAGGCGCAAATCATCATTGGATTTAAGCACCATGGTATATGGTAAAGTGCCGCCACAGTCGAAAGAACTGGAGGAAGCGGTATTGGGCGCCATTATGCTGGAAAAGGGTGCATTTGATACGGTGGTGGAGATTTTAAAACCGGAGTGTTTTTATGTGGATGCCAACCAGCGCATTTACCGGGCCATGCAGAGCCTTGCACAAAAAAGCCTGCCGATTGATCTGCTTACTGTGGTGGAGGAATTAAAATTTAAGGAAGAACTGGAAGTAGTTGGCGGGCCTTATTATGTATCAAAACTAACCAATGCGGTGGTGAGCAGTGCCAATATTGATGCACACTCACGTATCATCCTGCAAAAATTTATACAAAGGGAACTTATCCGCATCAGCGGCGAAATTATCGGGGATGCTTACGAAGACAGTATTGATGTGTTTGATATGCTGGATGAGGCAGAAAGCAAACTGTTTGAGATCACCAACAATCACCTCCGCAAAAATTTTGATGATATCAGTACCGTACTGGTAAAAACCATCAGCCGTATTGAAGAAATGCGCAGCAGGGATGAGGATATTACCGGTGTTACCAGTGGTTTTCCCTCATTGGATAAAGTAACGTATGGCTGGCAGCCCACTGATCTGATCATCCTGGCAGCAAGACCCGCCGTGGGTAAAACGGCTTTTGCCCTTAACCTTGCCCGCAGTGCAGCGCTTCATCCCACCAAGCCAACAGCAGTAGGTTTTTTTAGTTTAGAGATGAGCAGTGGGCAGTTGGTACAGCGTATACTAAGTGCCGAAAGTGAAATATGGCTGGAAAAAATAAGCAGGGGCAAACTGGAAGAACATGAAATGAAGCAGTTGTACAAAAAAGGTATTGAGCGCCTGAGCAGCGCCCCTATTTTTATTGACGATAGTGCTGCACTGAACATTTTTGAATTGAGGGCCAAATGCCGCCGGCTTAAAAATAAGCACAATGTGGGGTTGGTAATTATTGACTACCTGCAGCTGATGAGTGGGGGTGGCGACAGGCAGACCAACCGGGAACAGGAGATTAGTAAAATTAGCCGTGACCTGAAAGGACTTGCAAAAGA
>JANMDL010000082.1:0-2955 GCA_031376295.1 Chitinophagales bacterium | reverse complement strand
GCAGAGCCGATGCCGACAACAGTTATTTTTTGAAGAATGCCTAGTATTAGTTCGCTTGCCAGGGGCTGTGGTGCGTAGACTCGGCTATTATTTTTTTCGTTCAAAATACTGGTAGGCCAGCTCAATTGTTTCCACCACCACCGTATTTTCGGTTGATTTAAAATCGGATATTGACCATTTAAGCGGATATGCCTGTACCACATTCCAGATGGCTACCGGTTCACCGGCTTCATCAAGCAGTGTAATCATTATATCAGCCGGCTTAAAATCGTACACCACTACTGTAAAAAAAGTGTTCATGGCCGATTTCATCCAGTCGAGTACAGCGCTGCCGGTAAGCAGCCCCCTTTTGAGTACCAGGTTGGGATACTTGGCCCTCTTGGGCAGCTTGTATTCAAACCTGTTTTCGCCGCCCTCTTTTAAGGATTCGGTTTCTATTTCAAAAGAGAGGCCGCTTACATCCTGAAAGCGGTGCTCCTCGTCTTTATCCATACCACTCACACCCTGGAACTCAACTTTAAAATGAAAACCCGTTGGTGGAATATAGCTTGCCATAGTATTAAACTGCTGTTAATGTGAGGCCCTCATGTGCCAGTTCTACCGATTCAATGGCGATGTCGTTGCCTGTTGCCTTAAGTCCAGGGCCCTCGCATTTGATAGGAAATGCCTGCAATGCCACCCATACCATTACGGGTTCGCTTGCATCATTCAGCAGTGTAATGGTAACGTCACGACGCTCCACATTGGGCGCTCCGTTATTATTGAACCAGTTAAACAAATCATTATTGCCCTGCGTAATCCCCCGCTTGAGGCTGATATTGTTTACTTTTTTCAGGCCGGGTCTTTTCAAAGAAATAGTATTGCCCGACATCAAGCCGTCACGATACTCAATGGGCTGAATTTCCTGCGTAAGACCCGATACATCTGAAAAACCGATTTCCAGGTTGTTCCATGATACTTTATAGTGGAACACCGGTATAGAATAAGTTGCCATTTATTATTTATTTAAAATGTTTTAAATTAAATTTCCGTATTAATTGCCGTTACAGCATCGTATTAAGATTGCTGCAGCAATTGTGTAAAGCTCAGTACAATAAACTCTGCGGGTCTTGCCACAGCCATACCTATTTCCACATTCATACGGCCTTCCAGTACATCAAGCGACGTCATAGTAGTACCCAAACCAACCCTTACATAAAAAGCCTGTTCTGGTTTTACTCCTGCCAGTGCGCCTTCTCTCCATTTAAGGAAGAGGTAATTTTCTATCATAGCCTGCACCCTTACCCATGTACTGATGGTATTGGGTTCAAACACTGCCCACTGTATAGACTTTTTAATGGATTCTTCCACCATATTAAAGAAGCGGCGGACACTGATGTATCTCCACTCATTGTCGTTACCATTGAGTGTGCGTGCACCCCAAACCAATGTTCCATAACCGGGAAAACTGCGGATTACATTGATAGATTTACCTACTGAAGGATCTACATTCAGGTTTTCCTGCTCACGGCTGGAAACTGCAAGGCTGGGACCAATTACGGACATGAGTGATTCATTGGCCGGCGCCTTCCAAACACCTTTTGTACTATCTACACGGGTGTACAATCCTGCTATGGCGCCCGATGGTGGCAATACCACGTACTGCTTTTTCAGTTCTTCTCTTACTTTGGCATACAAAACTGAGCCTGCACCGGCTGCAGCCATCGTCATACCAGCCACATGGCCGGGTACTGAGGCAGCAAGTACTCCTGCAGCTAAAGTATAAGTATCCACTATCAATGCATCAAAATCGTGTTTGTACTCGTATGTAGTGGTTACATTTGGATAATAAGCAGCGGCATACCTGTTTTCTGTAACAGTAAGACTTGCATTTCTTATAATCAGTGCATCACCAACTATATTACCATTTGGATCGGCCGTATTTTTTGGCGTTACCTGGAAGGGGTCTATCAGTGCAAAACGATCTTTTAAGGTTGATGCCTGGGCAATCATTTTGTTAACAATTGTGGCATACGAGCCTGCACTTACCTTTGTTGACTCCGGTATAGCCAGTATGGTTACTTCGTCAATTTCATATACAATATCAAGCCCTTCCAGCAGCAGGGTATCGCTTACTGCACTGGGGGTTTGATAGGTTTCCATTGAAACAATATAGCAGGTGCCGCCACCATTATCGTAAAAATGCTTTACTGAATAATACAGGTTGTACAACGACCTTACATTTGGCACAACTGGTGTAATTGAAACAGCATAGTTACTGCTTCCATTGTCGGTTACTGCTACGGTGATGCTGCCATTTGTTTCCATGGCAGGACCGCCATAAAATTGCACATATTCACTCAGGTTATTTATTTTGTTTGCGACTTTTTTCAGGTCGTTCGGCAAAAAACTATCGGCCTTTTCAGTGTAGCCGATAAAAGCCGGTATTGCCGTTTCCACTTCGGCAACTGATGGTGGCAGCGAGGAAATTTCCTGTACATACACACCGGGTGTGGAAAGTTTTAAGACAGCCATTTGTTTTTAAATTTAAAGTGTTAAAAAAATATCAGAATAAATTGATGGATCATTTGTGGCATCTAATGAGCTTGTTGACGGATACTGTAAATCCGCTTTAACAACAGCCTCATTTATCAGGCCTGTGTTTTTTTTAAGTGTGATGCTTAGTGGTTTTACACCGGGGGCGGCGATATATTTTTCCCTGAATGCAAGTGCTGTATCCGAGTGAAATATAATATTGGTATCTGTTGCACCGGGTTGTTGTGTAAATTTAACAGCAGGGTCATTGGTTGATATTTTTAAGTTGGATAAAAAAATTGCTTTGGCAGGGGCCGCTAAAGCAGCCATTTCAATGTACAGCGGGCTGCCGGGCTGCAGTTTGATGGTATAGCGCCAGGTAGCTTTACGATTGTTGAAAGTAAGGGTGAATAAGGGTTTGGCAGCCTGTATTGTTTTGTC
>JANMDL010000072.1:0-1736 GCA_031376295.1 Chitinophagales bacterium | reverse complement strand
CTGCTGTCGCCGCTGCCAATGCACCATTCTGGTTTACCAATAACCAGCAGGCTGTCGTATAGTTTAGCTGCCTTTACTGTAACCGTATCGGAGCTAACACAACCACCCCCATTATGGCGTACAGTAAGGTAGTAATCTGTTGTAACATCAGGCGTGGCCAGTGGGTTTGCCAGCAATGGATTATTTAACGCAGTAATGGGGTTCCAAAGGTAAAACCAGCCAGGTTTGGGAGGTACACCAATCTGTACTACACTGTTATTGCACGATACTTTGTCAGGTCCGGCATTGGCCTGGTAGCTCAACGTGTCGTGCAGGTAGGTATATAATGTATCGAGGCAACCATAGCCGCTATATGGAATTACCACCACTGCTACTTGTGTGCCGGCAGCCGGTGGCGGAATTAAAGTAAGTGTTTGTGAGGTGCCAAGTACCTGTGTAAAAGTGCTGTTGTACCAGGTGTAGCTTTGATAACCGTATGGAGCATTTACATTTACCAGGTTATCATCGGGGCAAAAATCGGCGCCTTCAAACCGATCGCTGCATTCACTGTTTACATCAATATAAGCATATCCAAAATGAATACGAAAAGTGCAATCTGCAGTTTTAAAAAACAGCCTTATATTTTTACCAGCCAGGTTATCAAGGTTGATGGAAACGGCGGTCCAGCTTTTGTACCAAACAGGGGTATTGCCACCAGGGTTTTGCGATAACTGAAAACCAGGCAAAGGTGAGCCGTTTGCAAAAAATGAAAAAGATGAGCAGTTGATGGGGTAGCCGTCGCTTAAATTTTGTACAATCAGGTCAAGTCGTGGCTGTTCCGATTCGTGGTGGCCCGGATCTTGAAAAACTACAGCATAATTATAAATTAGGTTGTAGGTATTGGCACCTGCAGGTATCGTAAAATCATAAGAAACTCCTTCAGCCTCACGCCCTGCAGAACTATTGCCTAACATGATGGAATGGCCGCTACCATTGGGACACATGATGGGAAAATTACCATAAGGGTCTTTGGCACCGGAGGCTCCTATTGTTGAAAACATAGTATGTCTGCCGGCTACTGGCCCACCTGCATAATTGAAATTGATAATATTTTTATAGTCAACAGATGCAACATTTCCTGTGTATCAGGTCCAGCCATAAAAATACCCATTTTCAAAATCAATATTTGGTGGGCAGGTTTGAGCCAAAGAATTATTTACCAAACATAGCAATACGCCTGTAATTAGTAAAGTTGATATGTGGCTAAATGGAAACATAAAAGCTTAAAAACAACCTCGTATAAATGCAAGGTATTTTAAAGTTAAAACTTTTTTTTTGCTTTAGTTAATAAACAATTAATGTGATTACTGATGAATTTGATTATTTGATTTGCTTGTTTAATTTATGATAATGCTGCAATTATTATATTAACGTAATTTTTGTGTAAAAGGTTGTGGCTAATAATTCAAAAAAATAGCAGGTCAGTTTTGTTAAAAAGAAAATAAATAAATATACAGTTGCTTTTTTAAAACAGCATAATATTAGAGAAAGCAATACCAAATGAAAGCATATAAAACCACTTTTGTGTGATGGTTTTGGCTGCCCGCCAATCGCCATAAAACTGAACCATGGTATTAGGTAAATAAACAGCAATAAACAGCAACAGTACTATCAATATTTTATAAAGATTGCTTTTGCCATCTGCTGTTACAAGCCCGGCAAAATTTGTTTTAAATAAAAAAGTAAACAACACAAGC
>JANMDL010000062.1:0-4440 GCA_031376295.1 Chitinophagales bacterium | reverse complement strand
GGGGCCATTTGCGGTACAGGAATATGTGGTGAATGAAATTCAGGAGGTTTACCGCCTGCAGGGTGTGAAGATCAACGACAAGCATATTGAGGTGATTGTAAGGCAGATGATGCGTAAAGTAACCATTGAAGATGCTGGTGATACCAAATTCTTAGAAGGAGATACCGAAGACAGGTTTGACTTTAACGTGGAGAACGATTACGTATATGATAAGAAAGTTGTTACTGATGCAGGTGAAAGCCATAAGCTGAGGCCGGGTCAGATAGTAACCGTACGTGATTTGCGTGAAGAAAATTCTGTACTGCGCAGAACTGATAAGAAACTGGTTGAATCAAGGGATGCCAAGCCAGCCACTTCAAGTCCGCTGCTGCTGGGTATTACCAAAGCTTCACTGGGTACACATAGCTGGATTTCTGCGGCTTCGTTCCAGGAAACAACCAAGGTACTGAGTACTGCGGCTATCAATGGTAAAACCGACCTGATGATGGGCTTGAAAGAGAACGTTATCACCGGTCACCTGATACCAGCCGGTACCGGTTTGAAGGAATTTGAAAACATGATTGTAGGCAGCAAGGAAGAATATGACCTGCTGATGACCACCAAAGAAGCGATGAGCTTTGATGAAGAAGAATAAGGTTGGTACAATCAAAAAATAATAACAATCCAAAAAAGCTGCCCCTGGGTGGCTTTTTTGGTTAATTGTTTCTAAAAGTTTGGCCGGGTGCATTGCCAAATCTGCGTTTCTGGCTATCTTGCCGCATTAATCAAAAGGGTTATAATGAAGCATATTTCTACTATTTTAAACGTTGTTTTACTGGCAGCAGTAGGTTTTTTGTACTATCATAATTTTTCCGGCAAAAAGCAACCTGGTGTTACTGTTGATAAAAACATCACTGGTGCAAAAAGCACCAGCACTGCCGGCATACCTCATGGAAATATTGCCTATATCGAAATTGATTCGCTGCATGAAAATTACCTGTATTACAAAAACCTGAAAGACGAACTGGAGCGCAGGCAGAAAACCGGTACACAGGGATTGGAAGAGAAGCAGAAAAGATTTCAGGCCAGGGCGGGGCAACTGCAGCAGCGTGCCCAAAGCATGACACCGCAGGAGCAGGAAGCCGCAAGCAAGGAAATGGACAATATGCAGCAGGAACTGGCAAGGGGCAAGCAGGAACTGGACAACCAGTTGTTTGAGCTGTCGAACAATATGAAAACAAATGTGCTTAAAAATGTACAGAATTTTCTGCTGGAGTTTAATAAGGACAAGCGGTACGATTACATACTTTCTTACGAACCAGGGTTTATGTTTTACAAAGACTCAACCCTTAATATCACCAGTGCTGTGATAAACGGGCTGAACGAGATGGACAAAAAAAAGAAGCCGTAATTTTTTTATACCCGCTTAAAAAATATATCTTCAATCCCGTTATCAAAACGGGATTTTTTTATGGCAGAAACTACCAATACTTTTAAGCCCACACTTGGGTTGCTGGATGCTACCATGATTGTGGCAGGCAGTATGATCGGTTCGGGCATTTTTATTGTGAGTGCCGATATTACCCGTAATGTGGGCAGCGCCGGCTGGCTGATAGCCGTGTGGCTCATCACCGGTTTTATGACGCTTACGGCCGCCTTGAGTTATGGTGAGCTGAGTGGCATGTATCCCAAAGCTGGCGGCCAGTATGTGTACCTTAAAGAAGCTTATAACCCGCTGGTGGGGTTTTTATATGGCTGGAGTTTTTTTACGGTGATACAAACGGCTACCATTGCGGCGGTGGGTGTGGCTTTTGCCAAATTTGCCGCCTACCTGATACCCGGTCTCAGCGAAGATAATTTGCTGTTTACCATACCTGATGGGGTGGATGCCTGCGGTAAAGCCACTTATCTTTTTACCATCAACGCTGCACAGGTAACTTCCATATTCATCATTGTTTTTCTCAGTTACATCAATACAAAGGGTGTTAAGCTGGGTAAACTGATACAAACCGTGTTTACATCAGCAAAATTACTGGCGCTGTTTGGCCTCATTCTTTTCGGGTTTATTTATGGTATGAACAAGGGGATTTTTGGAGCCAACTGGATGAATGCCTGGGATGCGCAGAACCTCAATTTAAAAGATGCCTGTAATCCTGCTGCAGGTTTTGCCGGTACGTCCATATCAGGTGCCATGCTGATGGGCGCTTTGGCTGCGGCCATGGTGGGTTCGGTGTTCAGCAGCGATGCGTGGAACAATGTAACTTTTATAGCAGGTGAAATAAAAAATCCCAAACGCAATATCGGTCTCAGTCTTTTTTTGGGAACATTGATAGTAACAGTTATTTATGTACTCACCAACCTGATGTATACGTCGGTACTTCCTTTGGATAAAATAGCCTTTGTAGCAAAAGACAGGGTAGCAGTGGCTGCTTCGCAGGAAATATTTGGCACGGCAGGTACGGTAGTGATAGCCCTGCTGATTATGGTTTCAACATTTGGTTGTAACAACGGATTGATACTGGCCGGTGCAAGGGTGTACTATACCATGGCAAAAGACGGATTGTTTTTTAAGCCTGCCGGATCGCTTAACCGCAATGCAGTGCCGCAATGGGCATTGTGGATACAATGCATCATAGCCTGTGCCTGGAGCCTGAGTGGTAAATACGGGCAGTTGCTGGATATGATTTCTTTTGTGGTGGTGATATTTTATGTACTCACCATTGCCGGTATCTTTATCCTGCGCAAAAAGCGCCCGGATATTGAAAGACCCTACAAGGCATTTGGTTACCCCGTATTGCCGGTGGTGTATATATTGCTTGGGCTTGCGTTCTGTATATTGCTGATTATTTATAAGCCGCAGTTTACCTGGCCAGGATTGATTATTACGTTGATTGGTATTCCTGTGTATTATATTGCGGTGTCGAATAAGAAGAAGTGAGGGGAAGTTGATAAGTTGGGAAGTTGATTAGTTGATTAGTTGATAAGGTGGGAAGTTGGGAAGTTGATTAGTTGATTAGTTGATTAGTTGATTAGTTGATTAGTTGATTAGTTGGGAAGTTGATTAGTTGGGAAGTTGATAAGTTGATTTGTTGATAAGTTGATTAGTTGATAAGTTCAGAGTTGATAAGTTCCTCTTTAGTCTTCATCACTCAATTTTCAACTGTCAACCGTCCACTGTTAGCTGTCCACTTTTCTTCAGCAAAAAATATTAAAAAATAACAGCATTGCTTTAAAAGTGTAGTTTATTATGCAGCCTGAATTTGATAAATTGTTTCACCGGCTGGCGCAGTTAAAAGTAGCTGTGCTGGGCGATGTGATGCTGGATACTTACTGGTGGGGCCATGTGGAGCGTATTTCGCCGGAGGCCCCTGTGCCGGTAGTATCAGTTGATAAAAAAGAATACCGGATTGGCGGAGCAGGCAATGTGGCGCTGAATATTGCCTCGATGGGGGCGAAGGCTTATGCCATCACAGTAATGGGTAAGGATGATGATGGAGACTTGCTGAAAACCCTGCTCGCCGAAAAAGGTATTGATACCAAACATATTGTACAAAGCACAGAAAGAATTACTACCAATAAGATACGCATCATCAGCCGCAACCAGCAAATGATGCGCCTTGATGCAGAAACCACCAAAGACATCAGCAGCAGCGATGAAGACAAACTGCTGTATGCGTTTGAGGATTTTATTGCTGCCGAAAGCCCTGATGTGGTGATACTGGAAGATTATAACAAGGGCGTGTTAACACCCCGTGTTATCGCCAGGGTGATTGAGCTTTGCCAAAAGCACCAGATCATCACCGCCGTGGACCCAAAGCGTAAAAACTTTTTTGAATACAAAAATGCCGACATCTTTAAGCCTAATTTAAAAGAGGTAAAAGAAGCACTGAATATCATTGCCGAAGGTGCAGGAGAAGCATTATTGAAGGATATGCATATTCTTTTGGAAGAACAATTGCATCACCATATTTCCTTTATCACCCTCTCAGAAAAAGGGGTGTTTTATGCACAGTATCCTGTGGGCCAGCTGGATAATAATGCGGCCATACTGCCTCCGCATATACGCAACATCGCCGACGTAAGCGGCGCAGGCGATACCGTTATAGCAGTGGCTGCGCTTGTGTACGCTGCTTCTAAAAACGTAGCCCTGATGGCTGCTGTTGCCAATATTGCCGGCGGGCTGGTTTGTGAGGAAGTGGGTACAGCGGCAATTGACAGGGAGAAGCTTTTGAAAGAGTGTGAAAGATTGATTAGGTAATGGGATGATGTACTCTGCAAATTATGCTGCTGCTTTGCCGCCCGGTGCAACTCCCTGCAACCTTACTGCAATCAACCGTTCCAATATTTGGGTAGGGATTTATAAAAAATAATCAACTGCTGTACCGTATAAGTGCAGCAGTTTTTTTGTATCCCCTCCACGCACCCCTTCTTGCTAAGTTAACTGCTGTTTATGACCTTTGC
>JANMDL010000046.1:0-1723 GCA_031376295.1 Chitinophagales bacterium | reverse complement strand
TATTTTGCCAGTCCTTCGCCACCTGACTAGCACGCGCGATGCTGTGGTATCTGGGCTGATTGCCGGACCACTTGCGATGGCGCCCGCGATATTGTTCTTCTGCTGCATGATCGCCTTCTATCCGGGGATCGAGACCGAAACGCTGCCTTCCAACTTCATGCTCGAGCAACTCGATGCACCGCTGTTTCATCTGATTTTCCAGCTCATGATCTTTTCGGCGCTGCTCGAAAGCGGCACCGGTGCAGTGCACGCGATTAACGAACGGCTGGCGGGGGCATGGAAAGCGCGGCGCGGCGTCGAACTTGGTACCAAGGCGCGCGGGACGGTGGCAGCAATCCTGCTCATCATCTGCATGTTCGTGGCTGACCGGGTGGGGCTGGTGGCGTTGATTGCCAATGGCTACCGGGCACTCGCAGTCATTTTCTTGGCGGTTTACGTCGTGCCGTTGCTTACGGTCGGAGTTTACCGGCTCGTTCGCAGGAACAAAATAGTGGAGATCGTATGAAGTTCGCAAAAGGGTTAAGCCTTCTCTTCTTAGTAATTGCTCCGCCCGCGCTGGCGGATCCGCCTAAAGGGTTCGATGAGCGGGTCGAGCAGCTGCGCAAACATGCCGAATTGCCTGGGCTTGCCATCGCGATCGTGGAGAATGGCAAGCCGACGCTCGCAAGAGGCTTTGGCGTCCGCCAGCTAGGAGCGCCCGCCCCCGTTGATGCCGACACCATTTTCCCCAACGCCTCCACCGGCAAGGCCTTCACCAGCGCGGCACTGGCCAAGCTGGTCGATGAGGGACGCATAAAATGGGATGACAGGGTCATAGACCATCTCCCTTGGTTCCGCATGTACGATCCCTATGTCACCCGCGAAATGACGGTGCGCGATCTGCTCGTTCACCGCAGTGGCTTGGGTCTTGGTGCTGGCGACTTGCTGTTCGTACCGCGCAGCAATCTCTCCAGACGCGAAAGTGTAAAGCGGCTGGCCTATATCAAGCCTGCGACCAGTTTCCGTTCGGGCTATGCTTATGACAACATTCTTTACATGGTCGCTGGTCAATTGATTGAGGAGGTGACCGGCAAGACTTGGGAAGAATATATCGCCGCGAACGTTTTCGCACCTGCGGGCATGAAGGTTTCGACCAGTGATAATGACAAACGCTTTGCGACAGTAAACCGCGCTTACCCGCACGCCCGATTAGACGGTGGCGTACGCGGCGCGGGCCAGATACAGCGGCTGGAGGAGCGCGAAGAGCTGGGCCGGAATGCGGCACCTGCAGGCGGGCTTGCGGTCAGCGCCAACGATATGGTCCGCTGGCTGCAGATTCAATTGGCAAAAGGTGCGATTCCCGAAGGCGGACGACTGTATAGCAAGAAACAGGCGACAGAAATGTGGACGCCGGTCGTGCTTCAGCCGAACGATCCGCTGCCTGAACCGCTAAAACTCACGCAGCCGATGTTCACAAGCTATGCGCTGGGCTGGACAGTTCGCGACTATCGCGGGGCAAAGCTTATCTGGCATGCGGGCGGCATTTTCGGTTTTGTTTCGGCGGTGGTTTTACTCCCCGAAAAGAATGTCGGCTTCGCAATCCTGACCAATGGGGAGGAAGGCTCGATCCGCACCGGCTTGATGTACGAACTGATCGATCACTATCTTGGCCTCCCCAAAGAAAACTGGCCAGAAACCGTCACCGCCATAACAAAGGAGAGAGTCGCAGGCGCGCTAATCGCAC
>JANMDL010000470.1:0-1800 GCA_031376295.1 Chitinophagales bacterium | reverse complement strand
GCCAGAATGTAACTGCAGCGGCATTAACGGCCACTCCTGTGGCAGGTAACACATTAAAATGGTACGCAACGGCAACAGGCGGTACGGGCTCCACTACGGCACCAACGCCATCTACGGCAACAGCAGGTGCTGTTACGTATTATGTAAGTCAAACATCGGCACAGGGCTGCGAAGGATCAAGGGCTGCATTGGTGGTAACAACCAATCCGGCGCCTGCTTTGCCAGCAGTAATAACCCCGGTTGCTTATTGTCTAAATACGGTATCAACAATATTGAGTGCAACTGCTGCAACGGGTAATACATTAAATTGGTACAACACAGCAACAGGAGGTGCCGCTTCGGCAATACCGCCAACACCGGTAACAACGGTTGTGGGTAATCAGGCATTCTATGTTAGTCAAACAAACGGTATTGGTTGCGAAAGCCCAAGGGCAGCAATAGCAGTTAACATTAATGCACTGCCTCTTGTGCCGGTATTATCAGCAGCACCTTACACAAGATTGTTCCCGGGTCTTACAACCACAGTTACTACCAGTGCAACAGGTACTTATGCCTGGTTCAGAAACGGGGTACTGCTTGCAGGACAATCAGGTAATGGGGTAAGTGTAAATGTTGGTGGACTGGGTAATTATACCGTGATGGTGACAAATGCTGCCGGTTGCAGCAGAACATCCAACCCGCTTACAATAGCCGATTCAACATTGGGCAAGTTATTTGCGTATCCCAATCCTTCAAAAGGAAACTTTGAAGTAAGGTATTACAGTCCAGTAAACGACCTGCAGCCAAGAACACTTACCGTGTTTGATGACAAGGGTGCAAGGGTTTTCAGTACAAGGCAGGTGATATTCAGCGGATATACTCCCATGCAGGTTGACTTAAGAAATGCAAGTGCAGGTACTTATACCATTTACCTTACTGATAACAGTGGAAAGAAACTGGCATCAGGACAGGTGTTAATCGGTCGCTAAAAAAATACGACACAATTAAATGGAGCTGTCTGTAAAAAGCAGCTCCATTTTTAATAAATTTTCTTTTCAAATAATTAATGGAATTTTTATGACGAGGTTATCATTCACTATTCTTTTAGTCATCACTGCTTCCATAGCCACTGCGCAAAACAAACAGGCACGCATGGAATCCTTTCTCGATTCACTGTTGCAAAAAATGACTTTGGAAGAAAAAGTGGGGCAGATGAACCAGTACAACGGGTTTTGGGATATTACCGGCCCGGCACCAGCCAATGGCGATGCAAAAATGAAATACGAAAACCTGCGTAAGGGTTTTGTGGGTTCTGTTTTAAATGTAAAGGGAGTAGAAAATGTAAGAAAACTGCAGGAAATGGTGGTAAAGGAATCGAGGCTGGGTATTCCACTGATCTTTGGCTTTGATGTAATACACGGACACAAAACACTTTCTCCCATTCCACTGGGCGAAGCTGCCAGTTGGGATTTGGCCGCCATTGAAAAATCAGCCCGTGTGGCCGCTATCGAAGCATCTGCAGTGGGTATCAACTGGACCTTTGCGCCTATGGTAGACATCAGCCGTGATGCCCGTTGGGGAAGGGTGATGGAAGGTGCTGGTGAAGACCCGTACCTTGGGTCACTGATTGGTGTGGCCAGGGTGAAGGGTTTCCAGGGAACCGATCTTTCTGCGCCCAATACCATTGCAGCCACGGCCAAGCATTTTGCTGGTTATGGTTTTTCCGAGGCCGGCAGGGATTACAACACAGTTGATGTGGGTACAACCACGCTTTACAATATCATCTTTCCGCCATTTAAAGCATTGGTGGATAATGATGTG
>JANMDL010000946.1:0-5196 GCA_031376295.1 Chitinophagales bacterium | reverse complement strand
CCCGCCGGGTTTCTGCAGGGTCAATAATAGCATCTACCCAAAGCCTTGCAGCAGCATAAAAAGGACTTGTTTGGGTATTATAGCGCTCCTTTATATCATTCAACAGTTTTTCCTCTTCCTCAGGGGGAACTTCTTTGCCTTTGGCCTTCATGGCAGCTACCTGTATCTGCAGCAGTGTTTTTGCGGCCTGCTCACCGCCCATTACCGCAATTCTGGCTGTGGGCCAGGCGTAAATAAAACGTGGATCGTAAGCCTTGCCACACATGGCGTAATTGCCCGCCCCGTAAGAGTTTCCGATGATAATGGTAATTTTTGGCACTACTGAATTGGCCACAGCATTTACCAATTTTGCCCCATCCTTTATGATGCCCGAATGTTCGCTGCGGCTGCCTACCATAAAACCGGTTACATCCTGCAAAAAAACCAATGGAATCTTCTTTTGGTTACAGTTCATAATAAACCTTGCAGCTTTATCGGCACTATCGTTGTAAATAACCCCGCCCAACTGCATTTCGCCCTTTTTGTTTTTTATAATCAGCCGCTGGTTGGCCACAATGCCCACAGCCCAGCCATCCACCCTGGCATAACCGCACATAATGGTTTGCCCGTAGCCCTCCTTAAACTGCTCAAAACTGCCTTCATCCACAATACATTCAATGATGCCGGTTACATCATAAGGCTTAGTGTTGCCTGCACTCATCACTCCGTATATTTCGCCATTGTTTTTAAGGGGCAATTTGGACGCAACCCTGTTAAAACCAGCATTTTCAGGCTGCCCAAGCCTCCCGATGATTTTTTTTACCTGGTCCAGACATTCCTGCTCGGTTTTAAACCTATAATCGGCTATACCGGAAATTTCAGTGTGTGTAACTGCACCACCAAGGGTTTCAGCATCAACATCTTCGCCAATGGCGGCTTTTACCAGGTAAGGGCCCGCAAGAAAGATTGAACCTGCTCCTTCTACCATCAGTGTTTCATCGCTCATAATTGGCAGATAAGCACCTCCGGCCACACAGGCGCCCATTACGGCGGCAATTTGTGTAATACCCATGGCGCTCATTTGTGCATTATTGCGGAAAATGCGGCCAAAATGCTCTTTATCAGGAAAAATTTCATCCTGCATGGGTAAAAAAACGCCAGCACTGTCTACCAAATAAACAACAGGCAGCCGGTTTTCCATGGCAATTTCCTGCATGCGCAGGTTTTTTTTGCCCGTAATGGGAAACCATGCACCTGCTTTTACAGTTTGATCGTTGGCCACCACTACACATTGCCTGCCGCTAATATACCCAACACCGCTTACAGTACCGCCAGCAGGGCAACCACAATATTCGGCTTTCTTTTCATAACCGGCAATAGCGCCGTTTTCAATAAACGGGCGGTCTGCATCACATAAATAAGTAATCCGCTCCCGGGCAGTTAATTTATTCCGCTCTTTTTGCTTTTCAATCGCTTTTTTTCCCCCACCCTGCTCTATTACAGCCAGCTTTTGCCTTACCTGGCTCCAGCCCAGCTTCATGGAATCTTCATTTTTATTAAACTCTATATTCATATTTCAGTTTTACTATACACCCACCTTTTGCATTTGCAGCATTAAAAGTATTGGATGACAAAAGTAATGTGTATGCGGCTAATGTGAGAGCAAAATGAACCGGTAATGTTTTATTACTGCGCCCGTGGTTAATACAGTCAGAAAAAATGAATAGCCTGGCCCACTCATATTTCAGGGGCTGCTCCGTACCTTTACGAAGCAACAGGCAGAATTGCCATATCAAACTTGTTATCAGGATATTTTTTTAAATAAATATACAAAAATTGCTAAATGGATACTGAAATTAACCGCATCACCAAACTTTTTACCGACCTGCAGCATGGCGAATGCTGGATAGGCATCAATTTTAAAGATGCGCTTGCCAATATTGATACCGTAAAGGCAATAGCTGTAAACCATACCAATGGCAACTGCATCTGGCAACTGGTAAACCATATCATTTACTGGCGCACTGTTACAGCAACCCGCCTTGGTGGCAGCCTGCAGTATCCACCTTTCAGTGATTTTATGCTGCCGGAAGCATTGAATGAAGCCAGCTGGAAACAAACCCTGCTGGATTTTGAGGCGGCTTATCACCAGTTGCGCAGCACCATCCTGCATTTTAAGCCTGAAAACTTACAAAATTGTTCCCCCAAAAAAGAACAAACTTATTACGAGCTGCTGATGGGTTGTTTGCAGCATGATGCCTATCACCTTGGGCAGATAATGCTGCTGAAGAAAAGCAGTTGAGGATACACCCCTCCGTATTTCTACAACCAGCATTTGCTTTGGTTTATTTACTTTTGAGCAATAACAATTAACCTTCGCAGATTGACAGATAATTTACCTGCCGCATTATTAGGATCATTACAACATATTACCGGCTTTGATGAGCCCGCTTTCCGGCAGGTGCATACACAGGCGCAACCAGTTACCAGTATCCGCTTTAACCCGGAAAAAATAAAAGATGCTGATCCGGCAGTACATTTTTCCACAGATGGCCAGGTGCCGTGGAACAGCAATGGCTGGTACCTTAAAGAGCGCCCTGTGTTTACCCTCGACCCGCTGCTGCATGCTGGTGCTTATTATGTGCAGGAAGCCAGCAGTATGTTTCTGCAGCAGGCCATGCGGCAATGCTGCGACCTCAGCCAACCGCTTAAAGTACTCGACCTCTGTGCAGCACCTGGTGGTAAATCTACCCTGCTGCAATCCGTTATTTCAGCCGGCAGCTTGCTGGTGAGCAACGAAGTGATTAAAACAAGGGTGAACATACTTGCCGAGAATATTACCAAATGGGGAGCCGCCAATGTAGTGGTGACCAATAACGACCCGCAGCATTTTAAGCGCCTGCCCGGTTTTTTTGATGTGATTGTGGTAGATGCACCGTGCAGCGGCAGTGGCCTCTTTCGCAAGGAGCCACAAGCTATTGGTGAATGGAGTGAAAACAATGTAGCCCTGTGCAGCCAGCGGCAACAGCGTATACTCGCAGATGTATTGCCTGCTTTAAAAGAAGGCGGCATTTTGATATATGCCACCTGCTCCTATTCCCGGGAAGAAGACGAAGATATTATTGACTGGCTGATGACGGATGACAAAATGACCAGCATACCGTTACAACATGAAGAAAGCTGGGGCATTACAGAAACGGTTACCCGCAATGGGTATGGCTACCGCTTTTTTCCGGATAAGGTAAAGGGGGAGGGCTTTTTTATTGCCTGTTTTACCAAGAAAGAGGCTGCAGACAGCTTCTCTGGCAAAACAAGGAAACAGGACTTGCTACCTGCAAAAAACCAGGCTGCGGTTACCCGTATGCTGCTGCGCCCGGATGATTTTTACTTTTTGTACCAGCAGGATGAGGTATTGGCAGTACCGCAATGGATGAAGGATGACCTTGTTGCGCTGCAAACGGTGTTGTACATTAAAAAAGCGGGTATCAAAATGGGAAAACTAATCGGAAACGAGCTGATTCCGGCACACGAACTGGCATTAAGCAGCGCCCTGCATACGGATACTGATTTTATTGAACTGGATAAACCATCGGCCCTGCAATACCTGCGGCGCCAGGATTTTACCGTGCCGGAAGGCAATAAGGGATGGTGCCTTGTAAAATATGGTGGGCTTGGGCTTGGCTGGATTAAACTGCTTACCAACCGCATTAATAATTACTATCCCAAAGACTGGCGCATACTGATGCAGCAGTAAACTGTTAAAATGTACCCGGCAGTTTTAACAGTGTTTCCCTTTTCCATCAATTTATTGCATCTTTGCAGCACAAAAAATAAAGTAAATGATGAGGAAATACATAACAGGCTTACTGGTTATTTGCTCCGGAGCAGTTACACAGGCGCAGAATAAACCTTTAATGGCAGAGGGTGTTTCCCCCAATTTGTATATAAGCCATTCTGTAGCACCAAAAGAAAACTACTACAGTATCGGACGGCTGTACAATGCAAGCCCTAAAGACCAGATTGCACCGTTTAACAACCTGCAGATGGAAAAAGGACTGAGCCCTGGCCAGGTGATTAAAATTCCGCTGGCAGCCAATAATTTTTCGCAGGACGGGGTTGCGGCTGCAGACGAAGCGCTGGTACCGGTTCATCATATTGTGCAGGAAAAAGAAGGCTTGTACCGCATTAGTGTTAACCATAATAAAGTACCTGTTGAAACCATAAAAAAATGGAACAATATCAGTGGCGAATCGGTTAGCAATGGTACCAGGCTGATTGTTGGTTACCTTAAAGTAAAAAAAGATTTATCGGCCCTGGCTGGTATGGCAAACAATCCTGCTGTGGTGATAAATACAGAAAAACCAAAAACTGACCCTGTAAAGCCTCCTGTAAAGCCAGATGTGGGAACCGAGCCATTACCGCCAGTTAAAAATCCGGAATTGGGAAAACCACCTGTAGTTGCACCACCCAAAGAAGCCCCTCCAAAACCAGTTGTGGTAAAAAATGAGCCTGTTGTACCGGTGGAAGTAAAGGGTACCGGCCTCAATTTTAATGGCGGGTTTTTTAAATCGGTTTTTGACAATGCAGGTGGTGAAGCCGTAAAAGAAACCGGTGCCGGCAATGTTTTTAAAAGCAGCAGTGGCTGGAGCGATGGCAAATATTACTGCCTGCACAACAATGCACAACCTGGTACTATTATAAAAATTACGAGCAACACAACCGGCAAAAGCATCTTTGCCAAAGTGCTGGATGCTGTACCGGATATCAAACAAAATAACGGACTGCTCATCCGCATAAGCAATGCTGCTGCAGAAGAACTTGGCGTGGGCGAAAATAAATTTGATTGTACATTAAGCTATTCAAAATAAATGAAGCCGCATTTTTTTATTGCTGCAGCTTTAGCAGTAACCGGCATGGTGAGCGTAGCACAGCCTGCTGCAAAAACAGAGGCTGGTAACGGGCTGAATCTTACCATTATAAAAACTGTTGCCGCCACACCGGTAAAGGATCAGGCTGTTACTGGCACCTGCTGGTGTTTTTCCACCACTTCGCTGCTGGAAAGCCAATGCCTGAGAACCAACAGCGGCCCGGTGGACATCAGCGAAATGTTTACCGTAAGAAATATTTATATTGAAAAAGCAAGGAATTACATCCTGCGCCAGGGACATGCACAGTTCAGCGAAGGCGGGCTTGGGCATGATGTGATAAGGGCCACCG
>JANMDL010000936.1:0-1769 GCA_031376295.1 Chitinophagales bacterium | reverse complement strand
GTTCTGTAACACGCGCCTTGCATTGGATCAGCGCCTTTGTGGTTCTCGGCCTGCTGGTCCACGTCATCGCCGCCCTGTGGCATCAGTTCGCCAAACGGGATACGGTGCTGGCACGCATGACGCACGGCCGCGTGTGACGCGCGAGCCGCATGCTGAAACGGTGGAGAGTTTGCATGACTTACGTGGAAGGGTTCGTCGCGCCCGTGAAAGCGGCACACAAAGCAACCTATCACGCGTTTGCAAGCGAGATGGCAAAGCTCTTCCGCGAACATGGCGCCAGCCGCGTCGTCGAGAATTGGGGCAGCCATGTCCCGCGTGGCAAGACGACGGACTTCTGGGGATCTGTGAAGTGCGAGGACGGCGAGATTGTCGTCTTTTCGTGGATCGAGTGGCCGTCAAAAGCGGCGCGCGATGCAGCATGGCCGAAGATCGAAGCCGACCCGCGGATGCGCACCACGCAGATGCCGTTTGACGGCAAGCGCATGATCTTCGGTGGCTTTGAGACGATCCTCGATACAGCCGCCAAGACCGCGTGAGGCAGCCCATGTCGAAACTCTCGTTGTGCCTGTGGTTTGATGGACAGGCAGAGGCGGCAGCGCACTTCTACACGTCGCTGCTGCCGAATTCACGGATCGACACCATTCTGCCCTACGGCGCCGATGCCCCGCCGGCACTTGTCGGCACCGTCATGCTTGTGAGCTTCACGCTCATGGGCCAGAGCTACGGCGCGCTCAATGGCGGGCCCCACTACAAGCTTACTCCGGCCGCTTCGTTGATGGTGCACTGCGCAGATCAGGCCGAAGTCGACCGGCTTTGGACAGCGCTGCTGGCCGATGGCGGCGCGGCCATGCAGTGCGGCTGGCTGACAGACAAGTTCGGCGTCAGCTGGCAGATCGTGCCGGAGATGCTGTTGCAGCTCCTGCAGGATCCGGATGCCGCGAAAGTCCGCCGCGTGACAGCGGCGATGATGCAAATGGTGAAACTCGAGATTACGCCGCTCGAAGCGGCTGCGGCGGCCACGCACTGATGCGCCCTGCGCCAACGCGTCCAACCATTCTGCAGATTATCCCGAAGCTCGAAGCGGGGGGGGCGGAACGAACCGTCGTGGAGGTTTGCGCGGCGATCACGCGGGCCGGCGGACGGGCGCTGGTTGCTGGTGAACACGGCCGGATGGCGGCAGATGTGCGCGCCGCGGGCGGCGAGATTGTCGATCTGCCGATGGCGAGCAAGAACCCGCTGCGGATCCTGGCCAATGCGCGCCGATTGACCGAACTGGTGCGCACCGAGCACGTCGATCTGCTGCATGCCCGATCGCGCGCACCGGCGTGGAGCGCACTGATGGCTGCGCGGCGCGCGGGCGTACCCTTCGTCACCACGTTCCATGGCGCCTACAGCGAACGCGGGCGCATCAAGCGTCTGTATAACAGCGTGATGGCGCGCGCCGACCGGATCATCGCGAACTCGCATTTCACGGCTGGGATCATCCGCAGCCGCTATGGGACTGAGGCGAGCCGGATTGTGGTCATCCATCGCGGCATCGATCCGGCTGCGTACAACAGTGCAACGATTGCGCCGGCAAGGCTCGACGCGCTGCGCGCGGCGTGGGGCGTCAAGCCGGAAACGCGGATTGTGCTGGTGGCTGCACGGTTGTCGCCGCCCAAAGGGCAGTCTGTAGTGATTGATGCGGCAGGGCGGCTCGGTCTTGCGTTTCCTGGTGGCACGGCGGCAGGCACGCGCCGAGAAGCGTCGTACAGCAACCT
This sequence comes from Chitinophagales bacterium, assembly GCA_031376295.1. GTDB lineage: Bacteria > Bacteroidota > Bacteroidia > Chitinophagales > Chitinophagaceae > Ferruginibacter. The sequence goes on along the minus strand of JANMDL010000936.1, from coordinate 9 downwards.
GGCGCCCGG
>JANMDL010000865.1:0-2226 GCA_031376295.1 Chitinophagales bacterium | reverse complement strand
CGGCCAACTGCATTTTTTTGCTTTTCCATTTTATTTTATTTTGTACGTAGTACTTTTTTTAAATTAGAATTTCAGTTCTTTTGGTTGTTGTGCTCCCTGCTCATGCTCTGGACCTGCATACACAAACAGTTTTTTGTACATTTTGCGGCCCAACCGGTTTTTAGGCAGCATACCCTTGATGGCTCTTTCGATAAGGGCATCAGGGCGGCGGGCCAATAAGTTTTTGGCACTTTCTTCTTTACGGCCACCGGGGTAACCACTGTATGTGTCGTACACTTTATCATCCATCTTTTTGCCCGTAAGCACTATTTTGGAAGCATTAATAACGATTACATAATCTCCGCAATCAACATGCGGTGTGTAATAAGCTTTGTTTTTGCCACGCAGCACGGCTGCAATCCTTGCACACATGCGACCCACGGTTTGATTAGTACCGTCCACAACGTACCAGTTGTGCTTTACGGTAGCCTCGTTGGCATGTTTGGTTGTGAAATGTAATTTACTCATTGTATATTCTGTTTTATTTGTTTGCTGCCGCTATCCCGGCAGTTTTTTAAATTGGAGTGCAAAGGTGTTGGGTTTGTGTTGAGTTTCCAAAAAAATAAGGGTTTATTTTTCATAGGCCATCCATAAGTAGCTGATTATCAGTAAAAATTTTGCTTACTTTTTTCAGTAGCCATGCTGTATTCCCTGTAAAAAGGAGTTTTTCTGCCAAATTTGGGGTACTGCCCAAAAACAAAAAGCGGCCGCTTTTCAGCAACCGCTCTTGTTATTAAAGCTATTTTTTACCCTAAGGAAGTGCGATGCTCAATCCTACTTTGCCGTAGTTGGTGGCTGCTGTAAGTCCATTACCTGTCAACAGTTCGAGTACCAGCACCACCGATCCCACACCGGGGCCGGGGTTGAGTATGGTAACGGGAATGGTTGCAAAACTGGAATTTGCCGGAATAGTACCCGATCCTGAAAATGCAGCGTAGTGTGTACCTGCTATAGCCGTAGATTCTGATGCCACTTTGTAACTAAAAGTTGTAGCGGTTGTTTTTTGTCCGCCAATAAGGTTTACCCTTACGGTGAAAGTACCGCTGGTTCTTGTAATTGGTAACCCATTTGCCGCTGAAGTGGCTACACCCAATGCTGGCACCCTGGCAAGAACAGGGTAGGTTACACCAACCGAGTTGGCGTTCCATGCTGCGGCGTCAAACTCAATTTGCGAGTCTTGAAAAACCACCTGGTCATTTTTTATACAGCCACCCAAAAGAAAGGTTGCGGCTGCTGCTATGCTTAAAAATATTCTTTTCATTGTATGTTTTATTTTTTAGTACCGGCCTGTACAATCAGCACAGTTTGCCGCTTTCAATTGATTAATACCCGAAGTTTTGACGCAGATTGGGGTTGCCATCCACATCGGCCTGCAAAATAGGAGCCAGGTAACGTGCATCTGTAAACAGCAGTGTAGCTGTAGAAGGTGCGGACTTGGGAATATCCCTTCCCAGGCGCTTGAAGTCGAAGAAACGATGGCCTTCAAATGCAAACTCAAGCCTGCGCTGGCGGATGATTTCTTCGTACAGGGCAGCAGGGGTAAGTGCATTGTCGGCAGTTTCCTGTGCGGAGCCTGTATAACCCACATACCTGCGTGATTTGATGACTTTTAAGTCGGCCAATGCATTTGCTGCATTAAAAACCGGAGAACCCGTAGTTGCCTGAATCTCGGCACGTATCAGGTACATTTCAGAAGCACGAACTACCGGGGTATTATCAAGATTTATAGCTCCATTCTTACCGAGGTATTTGGTACACTCCACATAACTCTTGCCTCTTCCTGTAGTTCCCGGCTCGTACAAAAGATTTCTTACATCGTTTGTACGGCTGTAAATAGCTGCATTTGAGCTGCCAAAAATTGTATTAGTATTTCCAAAAGTCTGTACACCACCAACAATCGGGCCTGCTAAAACTATACCCAGCTCGTTCAATAAAGAAATAGAAGGAACAAGGTCACCAAAGCCACCGGTAACTGCTGTTAAACCAGGTGCGGTTAGTGTAGTAAAGGAGGTTTGTAAAGACTCGTTTACGCCAATTGTTTCACCAGGAGAAGCATACCTTATCTGGAAGATGGTTTCTTTGTTATCAGCACTTCTCCAGTTGGAAACATAATCATTCTGATCAGTCAGTTTTGCTGTACCGCCAGTAAGTGCAATACAGGCATCTGCCCATGTTTTGGCATTGGTA
>JANMDL010000459.1:0-3102 GCA_031376295.1 Chitinophagales bacterium | reverse complement strand
CCAGTGCCTGCAGTAAGCAATATGGAGTATTTTATTGATACCGACCCCGGCTTTGGTGCAGCTACACCCATTACCGTGCCGGGCAATACGGGGGATGTAAATAGCTATTCCGTTAACCTGAACTTATCAGGCAGTTTAACTACCGGCACGCATTACCTGTGCATCCGCAGTAAGCAAAACCCATGGAGCCTGACAAATATTGTACCCTTTACGGCAACAGGTGTTACCCCGGTTACCTGGCTGTATATAAAGGCGCAGTTGTTAAATAATCAAACACAGGTAAGCTGGGCCACATCGCAGGAAATTAATACCGCCAGCTACGAAATAGAGCACAGTACCGATGGCCGCCTGTTTACCAAGGCCGGGGAAGTGGCCGCAGCAGGCAACAGCAGCAATACCAACAACTACAGCTTTACCCACCAGGGCCCGGCAGCAGGTTTTAACTATTACCGGATAAAGCAAATTGACAAAGATGGCAGTTATAAATATTCAGTAGTGGTTACCGTAATAAAAAGAGAAGGTATCCATCAAACCATTATTGCGCCTAACCCGGTAAAAAATATACTGACTGTCATTGAACCCTCTTCCGTTTTTGCAGCCACAGCAGAGATATACAGCAGCAATGGCACATTAGTAATGCGCAAAACCATTAACAGCGATGTACAGGTGTTCAGCTTACCCGTTAGCAATTTACCAGCGGGTAGCTATATACTGAAAGTGCAGTACAAAAACGAAAAAAAGGCATATTCCTTTATGAAAGACTAAAGTTTTCCTCATGCCCAGTGTGTTGCCCTGTCATTTGACGGGGCAAACCTGCTGCAGGAATGCAGTTTTACCTGTTACCCCTGACAAATGTCCTATTGTTTATTGGGCATTGTAAAATTAGCTTTACAGCTGATTAATCAGGTTTATGCAAACAATTTCTATTGGTCATAATAAAGGCAGAACGGTGGTGCCTGTAGCCGAAATAATCCGCATACAGGGCCTTGGCAATTATTGCAAAGTCCATTTTTCCAATAACGTACCTGTTTTAACAGTAGCCAAATTGCTGCGCTGGTTTCAGCAGCAGTTGCCAGGCGATACATTTATCCGCACTCACCGTACCCATTTAGTAAATAAATTGTTCATCCGGAAAAATATGGGTACCCAAATGCTGCTGCACAACGGCGATGCCATCAGCATCAGCAGAAGACGGAAAGTGGAAATGAAGAAAATTTCTCAATAAATACAGATATATGAAAAGGATATTTTTACTGCTGGTTTGCACATGCGTTACTTTATTGTCATTTGCACAGCCAGCCAACGACAACAGCTGTGGTGCTGTAACCATTCCGGTAGAAAACCTGGGCTGCGAGCCCACTACGGTTTACAGTTACACCGGTGCCACCTGGAGCAGCGGCAGCGGCAATACCTGGTGTGAGAACTTTCAGAATCTGGATGTGTGGTATAAGTTTACAGTACCGGCCAATGGAAGGCCCATTGTAAGCATTGATGCCACGGATGGTAACACCTACACGGCTGAGCTGTACACCAGCAATACCTGCAGCAGCCTCACCATATTCAACAGCTTCAACATGGGATACCCCTGTATTTACACCAACGTACCCGGCGAAAAATCAAGGGAGTTTACAGGCCTTACCCCCGGCAGTGAAGTGTATATGAGGGTGTACCGGCGTTTCCAGAATACAGCTGGATTTGCAAATGGTGCTATCAAAATTTGTGTAAGCAATAACAATGTACTGGCCGACGATCCTTGCAATGCAGGTTTCTTTCCGGTGGATGCTGCTGACCCGCTGGGGCAGGACTGTACGCCCTTTACTTTTTATAATTGGGCCGGGGCAACGCTTACGCCTGCAATACCCAATCCCTCCTGCATCAACCCCATGCCCGGTGCCAATGTACGTGATGTATGGTTTAAGCTGCGGGTGCCTGCAAGTGGTAAACTGCGCATCAACCATACTTATAACGGTACTTGCATGACAGCTTACACCGCAACTGCTTGTAATGGTACATTTACAGAGATGGGCTGTACTTTTTTTGGCTTTAACTGGACCAACCTAACGCCTAACAGCATTGTGTTTATCCGTATGATGCGTTATACGGGTACTGGCACGGTACTTCCCGATGGGTCGGTGAAGATATGCGCCGCCGAAAGCAACCAGGTGCCTGCAGCCAATAACAGCGTTGGAAGAGTAGGTGTGGGTATTGATACTCCCTTTGCTAAATTAGATGTGGTGGGCAATGGTTTGTTCCGCTCCACATTGACCACACTGGGCAACCTGGAAACCCGTGGCGATTTGATTGTTACAGGCAATATCCTTTCAAAATATGGCAATACCAAACTCCCCAATAATACATCAGTTGGTGGACAGCTCTCCTTAGACTCTATGTCGCTGGGCAACCGCCTAGGCAACCGCATTTCACTGTATGGCGGGCTGGGCAATACACCACAATATGGCCTGGGCGTGCAAAGCGGCTTGCTGCAAATGTATGCTGACTACAGTAACACTAACATAGCGTTTGGCTATGGCAACAGTAATGCTTTTGTAGAAAGGGCTAGGGTTATTAACAGCGGCGAATATGCAATGACCTTAAATGGACGGCTGGCTATAAGAACCGGAACACAGTCTGCCGGAATTTGGCTAAACAATGCCGCCAACACTCTATCAACAGCATTTATAGGCATGTCAAGCGATAACCAGGTTGGTTTATATGGCGCTACCGGTGCTGCATGGGGCCTGAGCATGAATACCACCACCGGCAATGTGGGTATCGGAATAAACGGTGCTGCGGCACAAGTTCCGCTGCAATTTTCCAATGCACTGAGCCTTACCAAAATATCTTTTTACAGGGGTACTTATGGTGATATGGGCATTGGTGCATACGGCGGTGAGATGCGCTTGCAGAACGATATCCCCAATGGTAAAGTAAGCATGGGTGTACTGGAAACCACCGGTGCATTTACCGAACTGGCAAAGGCCGAGCGCAATGGCGCTTTTTCCTTCTCCATATTTGGCAACCTTTGGGTAAATGGCACTACTTATACCAGTGATGAACGCTTTAAACAAAACATCACCGCCATTGAATCTCCCCTGCAAAAGC
>JANMDL010000832.1:0-21786 GCA_031376295.1 Chitinophagales bacterium | reverse complement strand
ATTTATCCGACAAAAAAATGTCGGGCAAAGTAATATCCGGCACCACACCTTTCCACTGTGTGGTATTGCCATCAACCCGGTAAAATTTTCCGTGGGTAACCTTCACAAAATCCTCCGCCCCGGTGTAATTATTTTTGCTGCCGGATGAAGCAGTTGTATCCAGCGGCATTATTACCTGTGCAGTACCTTTGCCAAAACTGTTGCCGCCAGCTATAATTGCCCGCCTGTAATCCTGTAATACGGCGCTTACCAATTCTGAGGCAGAGGCACTTCCGCCGTTGATCAATACCACCAGTGGCCCATCGTAAATAGTGCCACGGTTGGGGTCTTTTAAAAAATGTACTTTACCGTCTTTTTGTTTAACAGAACCCATCGGGCCTTCGTTAAGAAATATGCCTGCCAGTTGCACCGCTTCCCACATGGAGCCACCGCCATTGTTGCGTAAATCCAGTATCAGCCCTTCTATGCCTTCCTTTTTCAGCTTTATTACCTCTTTGGCCACATCGTTGGCACAGCCATCCAGGCTTTCGGTTTCTTCATCAGATTGTGTATAAAAGTCGGGCAGCAGTATGTAGCCAATTTTCTTATCACTCCTGCTTACCAGGTATCCCTTTACCACCCCTTCATCTGCCTCAATTTTTTCTTTAAGCAGTATCACTGTTTTTTGCACCCCGCTTTTCTGGCGAATGGTCAGCTCCAGGTTGTCATCGCTGTTGCCCTGTAAAAAATCGAGCACCATTTCTTCACTCATATCAGCCATTTCCTTTTCGGGGCTGCTGCCGGTTTTTATTTTCAGCAATACATCACCCGCATGCAAATCGCCATTGCGCCAGGCAGCACCACCGGGTACCAGGTGGCTGATTTCCCAATCTCCTTTCTCATTCTTTTTTACATCCAGGCCTGTGCTGAATTCAAAGCCGCTCAGGCTGGTTTCAAACTCCTTTTTAAGCGAAAGGCTCATATAGGAAGTATGCGGGTCGTAACATGCTGCAATGGTATTCAGGTACTCATCTTCAAGTTTTTTTTCAAAATAAGGGCTTGGCGGCAGCCTTTCCCTGCTGCGTACAATATGCTGCTTCAGCAGTTTTTCCCGGGCTGTTTTTTCAAGCGCTGCAAAGTTGGCAGGTATTTTTTGCGGAAGCATGGGCAAACTGTCACCTTTTATATCACCGATTACATCAAGTATTTTCCATTTGATGATTTTTTGCCAGCGGTTAACCCACTCGGCATTGTTATCGCTGAAAACAGTAAACGGCCATTGCAATTTATCAGGCTTGCCAAACTCAGCCGGTTTACCCAGCAGCGCCTTTGTAATACTGTCTGCCTGCTGCACTCTTTTGCGGTATAATTGTATGCTTTCCTCAAAAAATCCCCATCCCTTTCCCTTCATTTCATCGGCAAGGCGGTTACGGTTAGCGGTAAGCTGGTTAATATCCTGCCGGGTAAAATAAACATGGTTTTCATCCAATTGGTTTATCCAGTTATCAAAAAACGTCGCCGCTGCAGTATCGCTCCATAGTAATGGTTGGTAATGCTGCTGGGTAAGAAAACGGGTAAGTGTTATACACTTTTTGCGCAATGATTCGGCACTGTATGGCTGGGCATAAAGGCAGGCAGATAACAATATAAAAGCAGGGCAGAGCAGCTTTTTCATATAACTGGTAATTAAGGAAGCATAAATATAATAATTAGTACTGTAAAAACCGGCTTTAGGGTGCCGTTCAATTTCACAGCCAACTTACCCCGTTTGGAACAATAAGTAAGGTTGTTCTGCTGATTTTTAAAAAGTTTAATTTGGGTTGTTAAAAGATTGCCAAATATTTTTATTGTTTGATGAATGGTAACAAATTCCACATCTGTACGTTTAATTTCGTAGTAGAAATCAAAAAACGTTTAACTACCAACCTTATAGCCATGACTAAAAAAATTGCAGGACTGCTTATTGCAATCCTTACAGCATATACTTCTTTTGCCCAGGTGGCGCAAAAAGAGATTACAATTAAAAGAACCAATGCTGTTATTAAGATAGATGGCATTATGAATGAAGAGGTGTGGAAGACAGCACCTGCTGCAACCGGTTTTACAGAGTTGCGGCCCACTCCTTTTAAAGCGGAAGATGCCGGCAACAGCACAAAAATTTATTTTTTATACGATAATGAAGGCATTTATGTAGGTGGGTATTGCAATGAGCGCAGTAAAGACAGTATTGCAAGTGAACTGGTTGGGCGTGATGGGTTTGGCAATAATGATTTTGTAGGAATTGTTTTTGACACTTATTATGACAAACTGAACGGTTTTGAATATTTTACCACCCCGCTGGGTGAACAGTTTGATGCCAAAGTAGCACCTAATAATAATGGTAATAATGAAGATTTCAGCTGGAATGCAGTTTGGCAAAGTGCAGCAAAAATTCAGGCTGATGGCTGGAGTTTTGAAATGTTTTTGCCTTACGCTGCCATACGCTTTGGTAAAAAGAAAGTGCAAAACTGGGGCCTGAATATTGTACGCCGCAGGCAGAAAAGCGGCCAGCAGTTATTCTGGAAAGCGATAGATCCAAATGTAAATGGTTTTTTAACACAGGAAGGCCTGCTTAATAACCTGGAGGATATTAAGCCCCCATTACGCCTGCAGTTTTCCCCTTATTTTTCCACGTATCAGAATCATGATGATAATGCAGCCCCGGGGGTATCAAAAAATACCACCACTGTTAACGGCGGCATGGATGTAAAATATGGCCTTAACCAGGCTTTTACCTTAGATATGACGCTGATACCGGATTTTGGCCAGGTACAGAGTGATAACCGGGTGCTGAATCTTTCCCCATTTGAGCAGCGGTTTTCGGAGAACAGAACATTTTTTACTGAAGGGACAGAACTTTTTAACAAGGGAAATCTTTTTTATAGCCGCCGCATTGGCCGCATTGGAGGTAACCCGCTGCGCTATTGGGATGTGGGCAATCAACTGGGAGCAAATGAGGTAACAGCAAAAAATCCCGAGCAGGTAAAACTGATTAATGCTACAAAAATAAGCGGCCGTACACAAAAGGGGCTTGGTGTTGGTATTCTTAATGCCATTACCAATACACAATATGCTGTTATTGAAAACAGTGTAACCAAGCAAACCCGTAAATATGAAACCGAGCCGATGACCAACTACAATGTGCTGGTACTTGACCAGACGATGAAAAATAACAGCAGTATCTCTTTTGTAAATACCAATGTGATGCGCAGCGGCAAGGACTATGATGCCAATGTAAGCTCGCTGCTGTTTGACCTGAATGATAAGAAGAACACCTGGAACATTGGTGGTAGCGTGGGTATGAGCGCTTTGCTGAACAAAGACGGGAAAAACACCATTGGGTACACACACAGCATTTATTTTGGCAAAACCAGCGGCCGCTTTAATTTTAATGTGTGGCAGGATTTGACTAACAATAAGTATGTCAAAAGCGACCAAGGGTAATTTACCAATAATAATACCATGGATCAGGGTGTGTGGATGGGCTATAACTGGAACAAACCCCGTGGCTGGTACAACAGCATACGCATCAACTTCAACGGCTATTACAGCCGCCTGGTAACACCATTAGATGCAGCAAAGGGCAAAGACAGGATGTTCCAGAACGCAGGCATCAACACTAACCTTAATATACAAACCAAAAAACTATGGGATTTTGGTATGAACATTAATGGCGGCCCGTCTTACAACGATTTTTACGAACCAAGGGTACAGGGAAGGGTTTTTACCAATAAAGGAAGGATAGGTACTTTTATGTACTGGAATAGTAATGATGCAAAAAAACTATCCTGGGGCGGTAACCTGTTTGCCGGTACAGGAGGCGTATTTAAAAGAAAAGCCTTTGATCTTGGCCTTTATGGCAAAATCCGCTTCAGCAGCAAGTTTTCGGTAGATATTTCGGTAAATACTGAAAATGCAGCGGATGGGGCAGGCTGGGCAGATGTGCTGTATGCATCAGTACCATCACAAAAAGATACGGTGATATTTTCACGGCGGGATTTGAGGTCAGTTGAAAATACGCTGAACGTAAAATACAGCTTTACTAACCGGATGGGTCTTACCCTGCGTACCCGTCATTACTGGAGCAAGGTAACGCCAAGGCAGTTTTATGAACTGAATACAGAAGGTGACCTGGTAACTCCATCAGTTGCCTATACTAAAAACCGCAACCAGAACTACAATTACTTTACGGTAGATATGGTATATACCTGGCAGTTTGCCCAGGGCAGTTTTATCAATATAGTTTGGAAGGATATTGGGGAAAATTTCAGCCGTACATTTGAGAAAGATTATTTTAAAAATGCCACGAATACCATTTCAGGCGACCAGTTTACCAGCCTGTCACTGAGGGTCATCTATTTTCTGGATTACCTCACCTTTAAAAACAGGATGAAGAAGAAACCTGCTGCATAAGCAGTTGACGGAAAAAAAATATAAAGGGGGTATTGCTTAAAAACGGCGATACCTTTTTTTATGGTTTAAAGCATACCCACAAATAATCATTCATAAGCACACCGTTTTTTATAACAGCCTTTTGGTGTATTGCTTCCAGTATAAAACCATTTTTTTGCAAAACCTTCATGGAGGCAGTATTGTGTTCAAACACTTCTGCCTGCAGCCTTACAATGTCAAATGTGGCAAAAGCATAAGCCGTCAGCAGCTTTACAGCTTCTGTAGCAATACCCATGCCCCAGTAAGGCTCTGCTATCCAGTAACCAATCTCAGCCGTTTTGCGGTACACGTCCTCCTTTAAAATAATGCCGCAACCTCCTGCAAGTACGCCCTTTTTTACAATGGCAAAATGCTGTACAGGGTTAATGGGCTGTTGCCCGGCAATATAATCCCTTGCGTCAGCAATGCTGTAGGGGTGAGGGATATAATCTCTCAGGTTATCCCATATCTTTTTGTTGCCGATGCAAGCGGCTAAGGCAGCAGCATCTGCATGAACCCAGTATCTTATTTGTACTTTTTCAGTCATTGCAACAGCAAAATTAATCATATATCATACAGTTCACTCCTTAAAAATGGCAATTCACTCTGCAGGATGACCATGTTTACTCCTTTGTTTCAGAAATGTTCTTTTTATCGTGTTAATATATAAACAGGTATTTTTTAACACACTATCAAATTTTTAGTTATGAAAGTAAAATCAATTTTTATGTTACTGCTCAGCAGTACAGCTTTAACAGCCACAATGACCTTTATGACGGGATGCGACAAAGATGACGACCCCGTTGTTGAGCCAAACACCATTGTAAAAGTAGCGGTTGACAATGGATTCTCAACGTTAGTAAGTGCAGTACAAACAGCAGGTTTGGAAGCAACATTAAAAGGTCCTGGTCCACTGACAGTTTTTGCCCCAACCAATGCTGCTTTTTCTGCCATCACTGTACCGAGCGACCCCAATGTGCTTAAAAATATTTTGTTGTACCATACTTTGGGTGCTAAAGTTGAAGCCAGCCAGGTACTTGAAACGCCACTCACCTATGGCGTATTAACTGCCAATGCAACAGATTCGGTGTATGTTAAAAGAGCTGGCAGTAATGTGTTTATCAATGGAGTAAAAGTAGACCTGGCAAATGTACAGGCTGTAAATGGTGTGGTACATGCAATTGGTACTGTACTGCTGCCTCCAACCGGTGATATGGTACAAACTGTAGTAAGTAAAGGGTATGATTCATTGGTGGTTGCTGTAACACTGGCAAGCACAGGTGCAGGTAGCGAGCCAATTGCCACATTGCTTACCACTGTTAAAAATGTCACCCTGTTTGCACCAACCAACCAGGCTTTCAGAGATCTGCTGGCTGCTTTGTCGCTGCCCAACCTTGCTGCTATACCAAAAGCAACATTAATAGCGGTATTAAAGCAGCATGTGGTAACACTGCGTGGTTTTTCAACTGATTTGGCTGAAGGACAGGTACTGCCAACACTGGCTCCCAGCGGACTTACAGTTACTTTAGCAAGCGGTGCCAAGGTAAAAGGCCCGGGCAATCCGGCAGCCGTTACCATTAGCAGAGTAAATATTGTTGCCAAAAATGGTTGTGTTATACACGAAGTGGCAGGTGTATTGCGTCCATAGTAGCATAATGTTTTAGACGTGGTTTTTGTAAAAATGCAATTCGGCCTCAACAAAGTTGGGGCTGAATTGTTAATTTAATATATGTTCTCCAATAAATACAGGTATGCATTTATAGCGCTGCTGTCGGTTTATACATATTTAAACACAGCATTTTGCCAGATTTATTACTATTTCAGCATAGAAATAGCATGGTATTATGCTTTCAGCGTAATATTCAGTATCTCACTCATTACCTGGGAAGGCAGCAGGTTGATTGAACATCTTTTTCTTAAAACGCCAGCGCCAGACAGAAGGGGGAGCCATAAGAGCCTGCTCTTATTCTTTTTTGCCGGCACCGCCATTTCAATGGCAGCAGCGGTAATTGCAGTAATAGTTATGGGTGTATTGATTATGGGTCAACCATTAAAAAGCCAGTTTATTCCTTTCAAATTAACCATCACCTATGCCACACTGGCCAACTTATTATTTCACCTTGTAAATGCCGCCTATCACTATCTGAAGCAGTATAAAGACAAGGAGCTGGAGGCTGAAGAACTCAAACGCATCAATATGCAGGCACAACTGCAGGCAGTAAATAACCAGATAAATCCGCATTTTCTTTTCAACAACCTCAATGTGCTGTCGGGCCTGGTACTTACCGACCCCAAAGAAGCCAACCGGTTTACAGAAGCTTTTTCACAGGTATACCGTTATATACTAAGCGCTCAGGATAAAGAACTGGTGGCCGTAAATGATGAACTGGATTTTATACAGCCTTACCTGTTTCTTTTGCAAAAAAGATTTCCCGGTGGCCTGCAGGTAACAATGGATGTAAGTGAGGATGCAAAAAAACTGTATATGGTACCGGCAGCCTTGCAGATGCTGATAGAAAATGCCATCAAACACAATATTGCCAGCAGCAGCAAACCGCTTAGTATAGAAATTTATGCCAATGGTACAAGCACCTTGCGGGTAAAAAACAACCTGCAGCCAAAAATTACCAAAGAACCATCCTCCAGCATCGGCCTGCAAAATATTAACCAGCGGTATGGCCTGCTTTTTGATAAAGAGATAACTGTTGAAAACGATGAAAAATATTTTGCCGTAACACTGCCCTTAATCAGCATCAGTAAACAAAAAATTAACAGCTATGAAAGTGTTGATTATTGAAGATGAAAAACCGGCTGCAGACAGGTTGGCTTATCTTATTCATTTGTACGACCCGGCGATAGAAGTAATGGGCCGTGCGGAAAGCATTGACGAGGCGGTGCAATGGTTTAAAACAAAACCCAGGCCCGATGTTGCTTTTTTTGACATACAGCTGGCCGATGGATACAGTTTTGAAATTTTTAACCAGATTAGTATCAATATTCCGGTAATATTTACCACGGCTTACGATCAATATGCTTTAAAGGCATTTCAGTACTTTAGTGTAGATTATATTTTAAAACCTGTAACGGCTGAAGCACTTGCTAAAGCACTAAATAAACTTTCTGCAATGGCCGCCACGCTTCCAGGCAGTCAGCTATACCTTAATATAGGCGAAAAATTCACCAGCAATATGCAGGAAAAAAAATACAGGGACCGTTTTCTTTCAAAAGTGGGTCAGCGAATTTACCTGGTGGCCACCACCAATGTGGCCTGGTTTGAAGCGGATAATAAAATTGTGTACCTGGTTGATAAAGAAGGCAATAAATATGTAGTGGACTTTACCATGGAAAAATTAACCCAATTGCTCAATCCCGTTGATTTTGTACGCATTAACCGCAAGTACATCATTTGCCATAGTGCAGTGGAGCACATAAAGCCCTACGCAGGCAACCGTATGCAGGTATGTGTGGCGGCAGGTAAAAAAACAGATAACATTATTGTGAGCCGGGACAGGGTATGTGTGCTGAAGGAATGGGTGTAGTTGCAACTGCGTATAAAAACGAAAAATCTTTATACGTGATTGGAAGTAGGATGTTTTGGCGATGATTTTGTTACAGTATTTCATAAGACGACCCGCAGAAAGCGATTTCATCATCACATCAGCAAATCATCACATCAGCACATCAGCACATCAGCACATTAACTACTCCATCGCCTGGTTTAAAAACTTCACCACCGGCATCAGTGCTTCAAAAGCTGCTGTAATATCTTTTACTAATGTTTTGGCAGTAAGCTGGGTATCCGATATTTTTTTCATGCACACAAAACTTTTCAGCTTGATAAACTCAATAGCAGGGTTGCTTTCTTCGTAGCCTTTGGGCGGACGGCTCAGTACATATTCACTGCTTCTTTCAAAACCATTGTAGCAGGCCTTAAATTTTTTAGTGTTGATAATTTTGCTGAAGTCAGAAAAATTATAATCAATCTCCTGGCGTATTTTTTTCAGTTCGGGCGGCATCGGCATCCACAAGCCACCACCCGCAAAAGCATTTCCCGGCTGGCAATGAAAGTAGTACCCGGCAGCAATGCTTTTTTTGCCGCCAAGGGAAAAACTTGCACCAAAATTATTTTTATAAGGGCTTTTGTCTTTGCTGAAACGTACATCCCGGTTTAGCCTGAAAGTGCAGTTCTTCGGCTCCAGTTCTTTTATATCAGCATCAAAACTGCCTGTTTTTTCAATCACCTGTGCTACTAATTGTTCAAAATCTACCTTTGCGGTAAGATATGCTTCCCTGTTGGCATCCATCCATGGCTTATTGTTATTTTTGGCAATATTTTTTAAAAATTGCAGCGTAGCCTGTTGTAACATGTTTTTATTTTACAATTAAAGTTGCAGTAATAGCACAATGACTATCCTTGATGTATTACAAAAATAATGACGGATGAAGGAAGCCGCAAATCTAATATTGCACACAACCTTCACCCGTCATTCAATACCCCGGTAGCCGGGTCAGATTCTTCCCCAGTTTTCTCCGCTCTTGATCCTGTACAGCGTCATTTCACTCACACCATATTTTGCCGCCATCTGCTTATACGTAAGCTTGCGCTTAGGATTTTTGATGGCTTCCTTAATAGCTTTTACCTGTGTGGCGGTAAGCTTGAGTCCGACAGTGCGGTTGGCCTGCCGCTCTTTGTAAGCAATTTTCTCTGGACTGTTCTGCTGGTGGCTGCTCACCTCTTCAATAGCTGCCCATTTAAGGTTTTTGTACCCATTGTCCGTTTTTTTGTGGTTAAGGTGTATTACATATTTCTGCTTGGGAGAAGTTTTTTTGCAAAAAAGTTTTGCAATTTCCCGGTGCAGGTATATAGTACCATTACCATCCTGAACGTGCAGGTTAAGCGTTTTGTAACCTGATGTGAGAGAGCCGTTTAAAAGTTTACCGTCAGCATTTACATCTTCGGTATAACTGGCTGCCCGGCCCGTAGTGGATACTGCGTATTTTTTACGCAGATTTTTATAGCCACTGAACTGCAATTGTTTCCATACTTCGCCTGGAATTTTTTTAATCATGTCAATCTTGCTTTTTGTAACTGCATTAAAAAAATCAATTTTTAACGCAGTTGTTTTTTTTCAATAAATAAGGTAAAGGTAAATATACAAATATTTTTTACTATGAATGAAGCAATTTTAAAAATTCTTCTTCCGTAATAATTTTTACTGTGTTAATTTTTTTCGCTTTTTCCAGCTTGCTGCCCGCCGCTTCACCGGCAACCAGGTAATTTAATTTGGCACTTACGCCTGCCGCCACTATTCCGCCAGCCCCTTCCACCATCGCTTCTGCCTCGCTGCGCTTCAGTTGTACCATTGTGCCGGTAAACAAAAATGTTTGCCCCGCAAGGCTCCCATCTTTACCCACTTCTTTTTTCTGGTTTTTCAATTGAAGCCCTGCATTATCCTCCAACTGGTGCAACATTTCAATATTATCTTTATTAGCGAAAAACTCATGCACACTCCTGGCCACTTTTACACCCACATCTTCCAGTTGCAGCAGTTGCTCCTCGCTATAGTTTGTAAAATCAAGCAAATGATCCACAGCATTGGCAAGCGTTTTAGCAGTTGTTTCGCCCACATACCGTATACCCAGGCCAAAAACCAGCCGGTGCAGTGGTTGTGTTTTGCTGCTGGCAATAGCAGCAACCAGGTTTTCAATTGATTTTTTACCGAAGCCCTCCAGGTTATCTAACTTTGTAAAATCAATACTGTAAATACCCGGAATGGTTTTTAGAAAACCCATTTCATAAAATTTGCGCACATTGGCCTCACCAAAACCACGTATGTCCATTGCATCCTTACTTACAAAATGTATCATCCTTTCCACCACCTGCGCTTCGCAGTTAATATTGACACACCGCCATACAGCTTCATCTTCCGGTTTAAACAACTTGTCGCCGCAAACAGGGCAGTTTTCAGGAAACAAAACCGGGGTTTCGCTGCCATCCCTCAATTCGGCAAGGGGCTTTACAATATAAGGTATCACATCGCCAGCCCTTTCCACCAATACTGTATCACCAATATGCAGGTCTTTTTCCCTTACCACATCTTCGTTAAACAACGAAACAGAACCAACCATCACACCACCAATATGTACCGGCTGAATTTTTCCCACGGGGGTAATACTTCCTGTTCGGCCCACCTGAAACTCCACTTTTAATAACTTGCTGGTAGCCTGCCTGGCTTTAAATTTATAAGCAATGGCCCAGCGGGGATGGTGTGTTGTCATGCCCATTTTATCCTGTAACGCAAGGTTGTTCACCTTTATAACCATACCGTCAATTTCATAAGGCAAATCATCCCGCTTAGCCTCAAAATCATTACAGTATTTTATTACATCGGCTATTCCCGTAAACACCTGTTTTTCCTTTACCGGGCTTTTAAACCCAAGCTCCCACAACATTTCCAGTGACCCGCTATGTGTTTGTAACGCAGCCTCACCACTCACAAAACTCACATGGTACAAAAAAGCTTCCAGGTTTCTTTTGGCCACTTCTTTGGGATCCTTTATGCGCATAGAGCCTGCCGCTGCATTGCGTGGGTTGGCCAGCGGGGGCAGATTTTGCTCAGCCAATGCAAGATTGTACTGCTTAAAATTATCTTTGTTAATCAGTACTTCGCCCCTTATTTCAATCTGTTGTATTCCATAATCAGAAAACTTTGCAGACAGGGGTACTGATTTTATTTGTTTGATATTAGTAGTAATATCATCACCTTCCACACCATCGCCACGGGTGGCACCCCTTGTAAAATAATTGTTTTCGTAAATGAGGGATATGCTGGCACCATCAAATTTAGGTTCCACACAATACTCCACAGCATCCAGCCCGCTAAGTTCCCTTGCTTTACGGTCCCAATCCAGCAGGTCATCCGCATTGTAACTGTTTTCCAAACTCAGCATCGGCAAAAGATGCTGCACGGAAGTAAAACTGCTGTTGAGGCTGTTACCCACCCGCTGCGTAGAAGAATCTTTTGTAACCAGGGCCGGGTTATCCTGCTCTGCCTTTTCTAACTTTTTGTACAGGATATCATACTCCCTGTCACCAATTAAAGGATCGTTCAGGATATAATACCTGTATTCATGAAAGCGCAATACATCCCTCAGCGCCTCAATATCCAACTCCTCACCACCGGCAGCCCGGAGGGTTAATTCCTGTAAATCCTTTGTTTGTTGTTGATTATACATAAAAATCAGGCAAAACTATAGTTTATCGAAAATGAACCGATGTTTTTTTTGTCAGCGGTAAATAAAGCAGATAAACCCCCTTTTTAAAAGTTCATTTTGCCAAAATGATGCAGCATATTTTTGAAATATGCATATTGGGGGGCTATTGTTTATCAGCGGTGCAAAACTAAAGCAATAATGTATAGATATAAAATGCTTTGCTTATGAAAACGGCTGTTTTATAAAGCTGCAGATAATTTAACTTTATTTTAGCATGGAGGAGGGCATTTCCCTTTCATTTCTTTGCTTTCAAAAAAATGGCAAATAAATTCTAACCCATATATTTGCGTGTTAACAGGTACTTGTATGAACGGAGAACTGATAAAAATAATCAACCAGGTTTTTGAAATGGAGAAAAAAGTTGCGGTGAAGCCCGAAATGGCCAACCTGCAGCGCAATATTGACCGTATTAAAACAGCGCTGGAAGAAATGGGCCTTACTTACCACAACCCTGCTGGTGAAAAATACAGCGAAACAAGAACCGACTGTGATGCCAGCATTACCGGCGAGTTGAAAAAAGATATGGTAATAGCAGATGTGGTAAAGCCCGTGATTTTTGAAGCCGGTGATACAGGAAAAATAATTATACAAAAGGCAGTGGTGCTGGTGCAAAATAAATAATCAATGAGCGGTAATATAAATTTTGGGATAGACCTTGGTACCACCAATTCGCTGGTAGCTAAATTCAGCAATGGACAGGTAGAAATATTTAAAAACCCGGTGGGATTTAAAGAAACACTGCCATCGGTAGTGGCTTTCCGCAATAACAGGATACTGGTAGGCGATAAGGCAAGGGAATATATCGAAAAAGATCCGCACAATGTTTTCAGCTCCTTTAAGCGCAAGATGGGTACCAGCGAAAGTTTTTTTGTAACCTCTATTACCGACTTTAAAACACCGGTACAGCTTTCGGCCATGGTGCTTATGGAACTGAAAAATTTTATTTACACAGGAGAAAAGCCGGAGTCGGTAGTAATTACCATACCCGCTTCTTTTGATACCATACAAAGTAATGCTACTAAAAAGGCCGGCTACGAAGCCGGTTTTAAAGAAGTGGTATTACTGCAGGAACCTATTGCTGCCAGCCTTGCCTTTGCCAATAAAAGTTATGGCACACAATTAGAAGGCCGCTGGTTGGTGTACGACCTTGGCGGTGGAACATTTGATGTGGCACTGGTAAAAATACAGGACGATGAAATGAAAGTAGTGGACCACGAGGGAGATAATTTCCTCGGCGGGCTTGATTTTGACAATGCAGTTATAGATGAAATTATACTGCCGTACCTGCAGCAGCATGGTAGTTTTGAAACTTTGTGCGCCGAACTGCGCAGTGCCAAAAGCAGCTACCACAAGCTCTATTACCTGCTGTTGCTCAAAGCAGAAGAAATAAAAATCACCCTGTCTTCTGCCACACAGGCCGATGTGGAATTTGAAACAGAAGACGATAATGGTAATGTGCAGGAAATTTTTATTACGGTAACCCGTGAGCAGTTTAACGCAGTGGTAAAAGATAAAATTGAGTACTCCGTAGAGCTGGTAAAAAAAGTGCTGGACAGAAACAGTATTGGCAGGGAAGACCTGAACCAGGTAATATTAATTGGGGGCAGCACGTATATTCCTTTGGTGAAAGAAATGCTTTCTGCAGCACTGTCAATACCCGTAAATGCGGCGGTAGATCCCACCACGGCAGTAGCAGCAGGGGCAGCTTATTATGCAGGTGCAAAAGCGGCATTATATACTGCGATTGCAGTACAGGAAGAAAATACAGCCGAAACAGCAGGCGTGCCTGATATTGAGGTGAAAATGGCTTATGCCAAAACATCCCGTGAAACGGAAGAATATTTTACGGCGCTGATAACAGGATTGCAGCCCGGCTGTTTTTACCGCATCACCCGCAATGATGGCGGCTACGATTCGGGCCTTAAGCCAGCGGCGGAAAGGATTACTGAAATGCTGGTACTGCAGCCCAACCAGGTAAATACTTTCTCACTTAAACTGTATGATAGTTTCAGCAATGCGCTAGCGGCCAGTATTTCCGTCATCACCATTACACAGGGAAAGTTCAGTATAGAAGGGCAGCCATTACCCAATGATATTTGTATTGAAGTGGATGATACAGCCAACAATGCTACTAAGCTGGAACTGATTTTTGAAAAAAATGCCATCCTGCCGCTGAAGAAAAAAATTATTAAAACGCTTACTAAAACGATTACCCTTACCGGTAAAGAATCTTTATTGATAAACATACTGGAAGGCAGCAGGTACTCCATGCCCGCATCCTGTATGACGATTGGCGTAATTGAAATAAATGGCAACAAACTGCAGCAGGATTTGATAAAGGGTTCTGATATTGAAATAGCGCTGGAAATGAGCGAAAGCCGGGATCTGCATGTAACGGCCATAACATTAATGAATGAGCAGGAATTTGGAGAAGTGTTTAACCCCAGCGAAAGACATATAAATATCGGCAAACTAAAAAATGAAGTGTCGGCTATCCTCTTCCTGGCCAGGGAAGAATTGAAGGAACTGGAATCAGGAGAGCAGTTTGAATCAGCCGCAGTAACCATGCGCCATATTACCGAGCTGGAAGAAATGGAAAAGCAGTTGAGAAAGCTGAAAGAAGACGATGTGTCTGATACAAAATACCAGGTAGAGGAAAAGAAAAGGCGCATATCAGCAGCTATGGATGGCAGGGAAAAAAATTCGGCACTGGCATTGGTAAAGGAAAATTATTTTTTGGAAAAAGAAGAGTGCCTTTACTGGATCAACCAGTCTGGCAACCCTTCTTTAAAATCAAAATTTGAAAAACTGGTGCAAAAAGAAACTGAATTTTTAAATGCAGGCAGCAGTTTTGTATTGAAAAATAAAATGGAAGAATTCCGGCAGATTTCATGGGAAGTAAGAAAAAAGGACCCGGGCATATTGCTTGGTGCCTTTCACTATTATGCCTCTCAGCCGCCGGGTGATTTTAAAGACAGCAGACAGGCCAAAAAATACATTGAAATAGGAGAAAAAGCCATTGAGCGAAAAAACTATGATGAGTTGTATGTGGCATTGATGCAACTGTACCTGGCACACCCGGAAAGCGACCGCAAGCAAAGCCCCTTCAGCGGCACCGGAATCGGTTGATTATCAGTAACTGTTTCTTCTTGGAATAAGCGTTTTAATTGGGCTGATGCCTTTTCCGGCCTCCATGTTAAAGTATTCTTCGTTGTCAAAATTAATGGTGAGAGAAGCCTGTCCTTCAAGAGTATGCATATCATAACCCGCCATGAAACAGATGTTTTTTTCCGGAGTCAGGTGTTGCAGCATTTTTGAATTGATCTCATCAAACCTGCCCATGCCTGCCAGTATTTTTTTTGCAGATACATTATTGGCATTACTGTAATTGAGTGGCAGTGTATTGCTGAATTTTTTGCCGCTGTAGCCAAAAAGATGATAATTCCCCATTGTAAGTTTAACTGTATAAATACTGTTGGGAGCCATGTACACACTAAAAACCTTTTGCTCGCTGATGAAAAAAAGAATCGTTTCAAGCGCAAGCTCATTACTCACCCGCAGCAAGCTGATGCTGTCAGCCTTCACATTTGTCTTTTCAACTGTTACGGTATTGGGGCTGCCAACAGCTTCCTCATATGTTAAAGTTTTTTTCTCTGCTACCCCTGGATAACCGGAACTTGTTTCAACCTCAACCACTTTTTCTGTTTCTGGCACAGGCTTAAAAACAGACTTACTGAAAATTGCTTTGTAGGGATCATCACCTGTTTGAAAAACAACCGGATTTTTTACTTTATAAGTAGCCGTGGTGGAGTGATGCAGTGTATTCAGCAGGGCCAGCATTGCCTCTTCTCTTTTATTTGATGTGGTAAAAGGAATATATCCTGTAGTAAACCCATCCTGTAACCTGGAGTAAGAAGGAAAATCGTTAGAGCTGTAGCTGGTGCTCCTGTTGCAATTAGCTACCCGAAGTAGTATGATAATGATACTTATAACTGCCCATACTATTCTGCCTGCGCTGGCACCACCGCCGCTGCTCCCTGCGTCTGGTTGCTGTGCCGCCGATACTTTGTCAAGCAGGCTGGTAATCAGTTGCTTTACATTGCCATCCGTTTTTATGTTTTGTATTCCGTACAGCATAGCCGTGGCCTCATCCCTTTTCTTTCCATTCCATAAGTCAACCACAAAATTGTACAGCTCCACCGCATAGTCTTCCCGGTAACTGTTAAAGTCATCCGGCAGGCTGTTAAGTGTCAGTATCCAGTCGTAAATATAATAACTGTGCAGCGATGAAAGATCGGTGTGCCTGTTGGCCGTAAAACTGTTTTTTAAAATAGTGATGTTGTGCATTTTTTCCTGCAGGTAGCTGTGCAGCTTACCCAGGCATTCATCATAATCTGTGCCGTTAAGCAGCAGTGGGTTACTGAATACAGCACCTGTGGTATCATAATTATTTATCGCAACTGCTTTAAGCACAAACTGGTTAAAAGCTGCTTTGTAAAATGGAGATATAAATTCAATAAAAGAGGCATCCCGGTAAAGCGGGTTGCCATTAAATTTTTTCCCTGCTTTAATACTACCGCTTTGCAAAAATTGCAGCAGTACCGGGTCGGCAGCTACGGCCGCATGGTATTCAACGGCACCACCATCCTCTATCTGTTCAAATAAACCAAGGATATCATTTTTGGTGAACTCCCTGTTTTTTATAATAATGGAATGGCCGTTTTGCAGCTCAAGTTCGGCAAGCAGTTGTTTTTTTTTAAGTAAAAGTAACTTTCTGTCCATCTGCTGAAGTTCAGCACCGGGCAGGTCTAAAATCTCAAAGGGTGAAGTATATAACATAAAATAAAGGTGCAAATATAAGTTTTGCCGGTTAGTATCAGCAAATTCGTACTTAAATAACTATTTTTGAAATATGTATACAAAGCATTTTAAAAAAATCAATACTGTGGTGTTTTGCCTGCTGGCACTGTTTTTTTCTTCCTGCAAGTTCAGGCAAAAGGTAGATATGGTTATTCACCATGCAGTAATTTATACGACCGATAATAATTTTTCTGTAGCAGAAGCAATGGCTGTACGGGACGGCAAAATAATAGCAGTTGGTAAAAATGATGATATATTAAAAGAGTACGAAGCTGATAAAGAGGAAAACGCAAAGGGTAAATTTATCTATCCCGGGTTTATTGATGCCCATGCCCATTTTTTTAATTACGGGCTGGTACTAAATACAGTTGACCTGGTGGATACAAAAAGTTGGGAAGAGTGCATAGAAAGGATTAACAAGTTTATTGCCAGCAATAAGCCAAAGCCGGGTCAGTGGATAACCGGGCGTGGCTGGGATCAGAATGACTGGGCTGTTAAAAATTTTCCTGGTAAAGCTGAGCTGGATAAACTCTTTCCCAATAACCCGGTGTTGCTTACCCGTATTGACGGACATGCAGCCATTGCCAACCAGGCAGCACTTACAAAGGCAGGAATTGTTCCCGGTCAACAGCTTACTGGTGGCCAGGTTGAAACCATCAACAACCAGCTTACCGGTATTTTAGTTGACAATGCGGTTGACCTCGTTTCGGCTACTATACCAGCCCCATCAAAAGAGCAGCAATTTGCAGCCCTGCTGGCCGCCCAAAAAAATTGTTTTGCAGTGGGGCTTACATCAGTAGTAGACTGCGGGCTTTTAAAAAATGATGTGGATGTGATAGATGAATTGCAAAAATCGGGGCAATTAAAAATGCGCATCAATGCCATGCTTACCGACAGTTCGGTTAATTATGATTATTACCTGAAAGCCGGGCCATACAAAACAGAGCGCCTGAATGTATCCTCATTTAAAGTATATGCCGATGGTGCATTGGGCAGCCGTGGTGCCTGTTTGCTGCATCCTTATGCCGATAAAAAAGACTGGTATGGGTTTTTATTGAAAGACAAAACCTATTACCGCAAAATTGCAGAGCAACTGGCAGCGTCAAAATTTCAGATGTGTACCCATGCTATTGGCGATAGTGCCAACAGGGAAATACTCTCCATATATGCAGCAGTACTCAAAGGTAAAAACGACCGCCGCTGGCGCATTGAGCACGCCCAGGTAATAAACCCGGCTGATTTTCATTATTTTGGCGATTACAATATTGTGCCATCGGTGCAGCCTACCCATGCCACCAGCGATATGTACTGGGCTGCCGACCGCCTGGGGCCAGAAGCCGTAAAGGGCGCTTATGCGTTCAGGCAACTGATGGAGCAAAACAAATGGATACCGCTTGGTACCGACTTTCCTGTAGAAGACATCAGCCCTTTTAAAACCTTTTTGGCCGCTGCGGTAAGGCAGGATGCAAAAGGCTTTCCTGCAGGCGGCTATCAAATGGAAAACGCCCTCAGCAGGCAGGATGCGCTGCGGGGTATGACAATATGGGCAGCAAAAGGCAGTTTTGAAGAAAAAGAAAAAGGCAGCCTGGAGCCGGGCAAATATGCTGATTTTATCATGCTTGATACAGATTTGATGCAATGCAAGCCCGGCGATATATTAAAAACACAGGTATTGATGACTTTTATAAATGGGGAAAATGGATATAAAAAACTGCCCTGATGCGTTCAGCAAAAGGAAAATGGCAGTACTGTCTCCCTATAAAAACTAATAAATATTGCCACATACAAACAGAACTGTGCTTTTGTATTTTTCTGTGATTCTGTGCTTTCTGTGGCATAAAAAACTGCGCAGTGGTGCTACCACTAAATCAGGGATACCTCCAAAATACCAGCAATTCTGTCAAGCAAAAAATCAATTGCAACGTAGTAAACATCAACATTATTTGGCAATTATAAATAATGTGTTAAATTTACACATTAAACGATTGTGATATGAAGAAAGTTTTACTGCTTTTGACAGGTCTTGTTGTGTTTATTACCCTGAAAGCGCAACTACTTACATGGACACCGCAGTTTCCCAACGACAACTCAACCATAATTATAACAATGGATGCCACCAGTGGTAACCAAGGTTTATTGGGCCATACAGGTACCGTGTATATGCATTTTGGTGTAATCACTAATCTCAGTACAAATAATTCAGACTGGCGCTATGTACCCACCACCTGGGGGACCACTACAGCCCCCGTAGCCGCACCCGCGGGCACCAACAAATGGACGATAACCATCACCAACCCAAGGGCGTATTTTAATGTGCCAGCGGCAGAAACCATCCTGAGGATAGCAATGCTTTTCAGGGATGGCCCCGGCAATAAAGTACAACGCAATGCAGATGGTACCGATATTTATGTTCCCATTTTCGCCACAGGTACAAAAGCCATACAGTTTACCCAGCCCTTCATAAGGCCTACTTATAATATTACCAACGAGCCGGTTACGGTAACTGTGGGCCAGGCAGTGCCTGCAACAGCAATCGCTTCTACCAGCACCGATGTACTAAAAATGTATTTTAATGGCACCCAGATAAGCGGCCCCACAAGTGCTACCAATACCATCACCGGCAACCCCACAGTAACTACGCCCGGCAACCAGCAAATTGTGGCTGAACTGCTATCGGGCGCAACAAGTTATTATGATACGGTACAATTTTATGTAAGCCCCAATAATAATATAGCACCACTGCCTGCGGGGGTAAAAGAGGGGATTAATTATGCAGCCAACTGTACTTCGGCAACCCTGGTGCTGTATGCACCCAATAAAGGCAATGTGGTAGTAATAGGTGATTTTGCAGGAAGCAACTGGCAGCCGCAAACCCAGTACCAGATGAACAAAACACCCGATGGTAACTACTACTGGCTCACTATCAACGGGCTTACATCGGGGCAGGAATATGCTTTTGAATACCTGGTGGACAATGCTATTTATGTTGCCGACCCCTACTCAGAAAAAATACTGGATCCCTACAACGACCAGTTTATTCCCGCAGCTACCTATCCCAATCTTAAACCCTATCCCAACAATTCCAATGTATCTGCCGGGCAAAATGGATATGTAAGTGTATTGCAAACCTGCGCACCAGCCTACCAGTGGCAGGTAACAAATTTTGTAAAGCCTGATAAACGTAACCTGATGACGTATGAGTTGCTGGTAAGAGATTTTGGAGATGCAGCACCCAATAACTACCAGATGCTGATAGACACCATGAGTTATTTTAAGCGGCTGGGAATAAACGCCATTGAGCTGATGCCGGTAAATGAATTCAGCGGCAACCAGAGCTGGGGGTATAATCCCACCTTCTTTACCGCACTGGATAAGGCTTACGGAACTAAAAATAAACTAAAGGAATTTATAGACACCTGTCACAAAAACGGCATTGCAGTAATTATGGATGTGGTGTACAATCATGAAGATTCATACAATGCGCCGCATGGTAAAATGTACTGGGATGCTGCCAATAACAGGCCGGCAGCCAATAACCCCTGGTTAAATACATCCGCCCCGCATCCTTACAGTGTGTTTGAAGATTTTAACCATACCAATGCTGCTACGCAATACCTGGTTGCCCGCTCATTAAGGTATTGGTTAGATGAATACAAGGTTGATGGCTTCCGCTTTGATTTGGCAAAAGGATTTACACAAACACCTACTAATACAGGCAGTGTAGAAAACTATGACGCAAGCAGGGTGGCCAATTTAAAAAGATATTACGATTCAATCATTCCGCAATACCCAGGCACTTATATGATACTGGAGTTTCTCGGTCAGCAACGCCAGGAAGAAGTGGAGTACGCCAACATCGGCTTTATGCTTTGGGGCAACAATAATTTCACTTATAATGAGGCTACCAAAGGCTTTGCAAATAATTCTGACTTTTCAAAAATTGTGTACAACAGCAACCAGTCGCAATTTACCACACCAGCCGCATTTGGGTATATGGAAAGCCATGATGAAGAAAGGCTCATGTACAGGAACCTGCAGAATGGGAACTCCTCCGGTGGGTACGATGTAAAAAACCTGCCCACCGCATTGGTACGCCAGGCAGCAGCAGCGTCATTGTTCTTTACTGTACCCGGGCCGAAAATGATATGGCAGTTTGGTGAAAGAGGATATGATGTTACCATCAACTTTGGCGGATCCAATATATCCAACAAACCACCACGGTGGGAATATATGGCCAATCCTGACCGCCGCAAACTGTACGATGCCTATGCAAAACTCATTAAATTCCGGCTGGATAATCCTGCAGTGTTCAACAGTACAACCTTTACTTACGACTTCTTTGATGCAAACGGTCTTTTCAAAAGATTCCAGATAGCCGACCCATCAGCAACAGGTAAAAAAGTAACCGTGGTGGCCAATTTTGATGTGGTGCCGCAAACGAGAACGGTTACTTTTCAAACCACCGGCGACTGGACAAATTTTTTAAGCGATGGAATGCTTGCTGGTGGAACAGGTGTAAACGGCACCACAGGCACAACATTTAATATTTCTGCTGCGGCTCAAAGCATCACTTTGCAGCCGGGTGAATATCATGTATATACTTACCAGTCCTGCCTTACCGCAGCACCTTCGGTTACCAGCCCGGTTGTTTATTGCCAGAATGCAACAGCCGTTCCGTTAACAGCAGCAGGTTCAAGCCTGCTTTGGTACACAACGCCAACGGGCGGTACAGGAACAGCCGCCGCACCCACACCTTCCACAACAACACCCGGTAATACTACTTATTATGTAACCCAAACCACTGGCGGTTGCGAAGGCCCCAGGGCTGCTATTGTGGTTACA
Organism: Chitinophagales bacterium; assembly: GCA_031376295.1. Lineage (GTDB taxonomy): Bacteria > Bacteroidota > Bacteroidia > Chitinophagales > Chitinophagaceae > Ferruginibacter. The sequence continues at coordinate 360 of JANMDL010000832.1, read as the reverse complement.
GTAAACGCCAATCCTGCTGCACCGGGTGTAACCAGCACCGTATTTTATTGTCAGAATGCAGCCGCAATAGCACTTACGGCTACCGGTGCTAACTTGCTATGGTACACAACTCCAACTGGTGGTACAGGCAATTCGCTTGCACCCACACCATCCACCAATGCACCAGGTAATACTGTATATTATGTAAGCCAGACATTGCTGAACTGCGAAGGCCCAAGGGCTGCTATAACAGTAGTGGTAACAGCTATACCTGCTGCACCGGGTGTTACCGGCTCAATAAGTTACTGCCAGAATGTAACTGCATCGCCCCTGACTGCAACAGGTACCAACCTGCTGTGGTATACAACTGTAACCGGCGGT
>JANMDL010000820.1:0-3710 GCA_031376295.1 Chitinophagales bacterium | reverse complement strand
TGTTACTGGCAGCAAAATTTAATTATATTGTAAAAGAAAAGTTAGAAGAAGTAATAAGTAAGTTACAGGAAGTACAAAAGATGCTGAACGGGCTGCAAAAAAGCCTCACCAACTAACTACTTTGTACTAATAACTAACTACTAATAACTTTATACTAACTACTAATAACAAAAAAAATGATACTCGAAATACTCACTCCCGAGCGTAAAATTTTCAGCGGCGATGTATATGGTGTACAGTTGCCTGGTATAGGTGGTTCCTTTGAAGTGCTGGACAGGCATGCCCCAATGGTAAGTGCATTAAAAGCAGGTAACCTGAAGATTTTGACAGATAAAACAGCCACAACTTCCTACACGGTGCAAAGCGGTTTTGTAGAAGTATTGGGTAATAAAGCTACCGTACTGGTAGAAGGCGCCACAGAAGCATGATCAATATACTTTTTTAATACAGCCCTGCCTTTTGGTGGGGTTTTTTTATGTGCCGGATGAAGTGGAGAGCCATGGTCAGTGTCCTCACCGAACGCAGTAAGGGCCGTGGTCGGTGTCTTCACCGAACGCAACTGTAGTTTGAAATGTACCCGGCAATGTACAATGCCATCTCCTGTAAACAACTTTTGTTAGCTTTGTCAGGCAGTGTAACCACTACAGTAAATGAAAAGAAAACAATTTATCAAATCACTGGCAGCATTGCCATTAACAGGTATCGCTATGAAGCTGAATGCACTCAATTCATTAACAGGCACATTTGGCAACACGGAAACCATGCCTGCGCTCTTCCTGGGCCATGGCAGTCCCATGAATGCAATAGAACAAAATGAGTTTACCAAAGGTTGGACGGATACCGGTAAAACATTGCCCAAGCCCAATGCGGTACTCTGCATCTCCGCACATTGGGAAACAAACGGCACTTATGTAACGTCCATGGAAAAGCCGAAGACGATACATGATTTTGGCGGCTTTCCGCAGCAATTGTTTGACGTGCAGTATCCTGCTCCCGGTAGCCCGGCTATGGCTGCCGCAACAAAAAATGCCATCACCAAAACCACTGTTGGCCTGGATGACCAGTGGGGGCTCGATCATGGTTGCTGGAGTGTGCTGAAACACCTTTACCCAACTGCAGATGTGCCGGTGATACAGTTGAGCCTCGATTACAAACAAACACCAGAGTATCATTACGAACTGGCAAAAGAATTGGCAGCCCTCCGCAAAAAAGGTGTACTCATTATCGGCAGCGGCAATATGGTGCATAACCTGGGCATGGTAGCCTGGGACAAACTAAAAGAGCCAGGCTTTGCTTACGACTGGGCCACCGAAGCCAGCGAAAAAATGAAGCAATCCATCATTAGTGGCGACCATGCGCAATTAATCAATTACAAGTCACAGGGCAGGGCATTTCAACTATCCATACCCACGCCCGAGCATTACCTGCCGCTGCTGTACATACTGGCACTGAAAGGAGACAATGAAAAAATAAGCCTGTTTAATGATAAGGCAATGGGAGGATCGCTGACAATGACATCGGTGAAGATTGGGAATGGTTGAGAAACGATAAGCAAATTTTAAAGTTTTTTGTAAGTTTACATATTGCTCGGGTAGTTGTCATGTAATCGTTATCTTAAGTACTCACAATATCAAACAGGCAGCATTGCGTAACATTTTTCTTCTCCTTTTCATAATTCCAGCTTACGCCTTTTCCCAGGTAACTGATACAGCTTTAGCCAAAGCCCTGCTGTGGAAAGTGAAAGGACAGGGCCTTGCAACACCCTCGTACCTGTATGGCACCACGCATGTGGTATGCCGTGAAGACATTCATTTTTCTGATTCGCTCCTGCTTGTGCTTGAATCTGCCGGGCAAATGTTTACTGAATTTGAGCCCTCGCCTGCCAATGAACTGGTATATACCGACAAGGTAGTAAACCTGAAGGGCAGCACTTTAAAGCGGCTGATGGGCAAAAAAACATTCCGTAAGATAAGCGATGAACTTTCCCGTACCATGCCGGTTAACGATGAAAGATTAAACAAATGGAGGCCACATTATGTTGGCTACCTGCTGGTAAAGCAGGTGTACAACTGCCGGGTAATGGCTTATGACGACAGCCTGGTAAACCTGGCTATAAAAATGGCCAAGCCTGTTTATGGCCTGGAGAGTGCAAAGGAGCATTTTGCCTTATTGCCCCCAACGATATTATCAGCAGAAACGGAATCATTGTTCAGGCTGATGAATAACCTGAAAGAGCAGCGGCTGGCTTTTGCCCGGCACCTGGAAGCAAACCTCGCCTTGTACAATTCAAAGGATATCAGCAGGGTGCAGGAGCAAGCATCTTTTTCAAATGGCATGAAGATAGAATTTTCAAAAAAAGTACTTGACGAAAGAAATAAAAGATGGATACCGGTGATGGAGAAGGCGATGAAGGAGAATGCCATTTTTTTTGTTTTTGGCTGTGCACACCTTGCGAGGCAAAAAGGGGTAATCAGTTTATTAAGAGAAAAAGGATATACGGTAACACCTTTGTTTTACTAAAAAAATTACAAGGATACAGCTTGCCTGTTACATTCCCGAATCTTTTTTAGCCGGGGCAGAATTTAATGGAGCTCCCACGGCAATTTCGCAGCGGTGGCCAGGTTGGCCATGTGCAGGGTTCATGCCTGCTGCTGCAGGTGTAACAGGCGCTGGTAGTTGTGCGAGGGCTGAAACAGGCTGAACCGGCTGGGCTTTTGCTGCCGGTGTTGCCGGGGCAGCGGGCTTGGAGTTAAGCGGAGCGCCAACAGCAATTTCGCAACGGTGACCGGGCTGCCCATGTGCCGGGTTCATGCCTGCTGCTGCCGGAACTGCTTTTACTTCCGAAGGAATTATGGTTGGCGCATTTTGCTTTACTGTAATTGGTTGGGGCTGTGCCTGTGCCTGCGGTGCAGCAGCAGGGGCTGAGTTCAGCGGTGCGCCCACAGCAAGTTCACACCGGTGGCCCGGCTGTCCGTGTGCAGGATTCAAACCGGAGGCGGTTGTTTGTGTGGCGGCTGGCACAGCATTTACAGCAACAGGTGCCGCTACTGGTTGAGCCGTGATTGCGGGTACATTTACCGGCACCTGCACGCCGGCAGGTTTAGCAGTGTTTGCACCAAGTATTTGCTCAATGCCATCAGTACTCTTTTTCTGCAGAGAATCTGTTCCTGTTACCGGGGCCGCTGCAGCCGTTGGGGATACATATTCTTTTTCTGACGAACTGCCGGCGCAGGAGGTTAAAAATAATACTGCTAAAACTGCTATGGATAATAATACTTTCATAAAACGACTGTTGAATGCTGGATAAACTATCAGCTAAAGTACGATAAAATACTTTGTGCAGGACAATTGGGGGTAGTCAAAGCTGCAAAGTGAAACCCATTTCCCCTGGTCGGTGTCCTCACCGAACGGAATGTAAAGGGTGTAAAGACCCTGGCGCCCACGGATAGTGTCAATAATTATATATATGATGCCTTACTTGTAACTACTGTCAGCAGCAAATCAATAAACATAAGGCAGTGCCGTTCGGTGTGGACACCAACCAGTATGATAAATTCTTAATTCTTCATTCCTGATTCTCAATTAATCTCAAACTTCCCATCCACATAATTAATCGGGCCATCTAATTTCTTCGTTTTATTAGGCCCGTTTTCTAATTTGAGTACACCACGGGGGCACACGCTGCTGCACACGCCGCAACCTACGCAACT
>JANMDL010000452.1:0-1767 GCA_031376295.1 Chitinophagales bacterium | reverse complement strand
CAGCATAACATACCCGTGGCACCTGCAGCGCATTACAGTTGCGGTGGTATTAAAACGGATGAAATGGGCCGCACGTCAATCAAAAATTTATACGCAGCCGGCGAATGTGCCAGTACCGGACTGCACGGAGCCAACCGCCTTGCCAGCAATAGCCTGCTGGAAGCGATGGTATTTGCACACAGGGCGCACGTAGATAGTGTGAAGGCAATTGAAACCGTAACTCCAGTGCCACAGGCGATACCCGACTGGAATAACTCCGGCACCACTGCACCCAAGGAAATGATTTTGATAACACAGAGCCTGAAAGAAATGAAGCTGCTGATGAGCGACTACGTGGGTATTGTGCGCAACAGGGAGCGCCTGCAGCGTGCCATGCGCCGGCTCGATTTGCTGTGGGAAGAAACCGAGGCGCTGTACGAAAAAACTGAAGTATCGCCCCAATTGTGTGAATTGCGCAATATGATTACCGTATCTTACCTGATTGTAAAAAGTGCCGAGCTGCGCCACGAAAGCCGCGGCCTGCATTTTAATACTGATTATCCGGGGAAGAGTATGCTGCAGCAGGATACGATGTTGTAGGGGGAGGATTTTTTAAAATAGCTGAAAGTAATGTGCCTGTCCACGCATTTGCCCTTTCAGGAAAACTTGCTCCGAAGCAGGCAGGGTGCCGCTGAACAAGGTTCGTGCTTTTTTAATTTGGTTTAACTCTAACTACTTTGTTATCTTTAAGTATTACCAAATCTGTTTGTTTTTGTTTTTTACATTCAAGTATTTTTTGATAAGCTTTCTCAAGCCCTGCAAGTATTTTTTTGTTAAATTCTTTCTGTTTATCTGCCACTGTAGTAGTATTTTAATTTATTAAATTTCAGCTCTTCAATTATTTCAAGCTTTCTTGAACTGTCTGTTTGAGCAATTAGCTGATGCATTTGTTTCCGGGCGACGTCTCCTGCATAGCTATGAGCGGCGGCCAGTGACGTTGCATTGCAATCTGTAATCAATCACCTGGCAAGTATTCAGAAATAGCCTGGAATCTTCCTGGCATCTGGCGCATTCTTACGCAGGATGACTGGTGTCTACCGATTCTGCCGGACTGTGTCCGGCTTATATTATACAAAACACGATGGCAAAAATGCCGCACCTGTGGCACTATGCCCTCCCCGCTTGTTCAACCGCATTACAGATTCCCGCCAACCCCTTATATTTGCCTCACAAGTGATACCTCAAATAAAATCTGCAGTAATATGAAAACAAAAATTATGCTGGCACTTTTAATGGTAATGGCTGTATGCTCAACCGTACAGTGCCAAACTGCTGATGATTATTACAACAGCGCTGTAAAAAAATACAACAGCAAAGATTACAGCGGAACACTTAATTATACCGAAAAAGCATTGCTGCTCAAACCGGCTGATGCAGAGGCGCACAATCTTGCGGGGATGGCTTATTACCGGCTGGAAAGATTTTCCCAGGCTATTGAAAGCTTTAACAAAACACTGGAACTCAATCCAACCTTTGCCGGAAACTATTTTTACCGTGGTACAGCAAAGTTTAAGCTGGAAGATTTTAAAGGAGCATTGGCAGATTTTGAAAGGCAACTGAAACTGTTTCCCAACGATGCCGTTAATTACAACAACCGGGGAAATGCCAAAGCCAGTTTAGACGACAATGAGGGTGCCATAAAAGATTTTACAAAAGCCATTGCAATGAAGCCGGATTACACCAGCCCATACGGTGGCAGAAGCACCTGCCTGTTTGAATTAAAAAAAT
>JANMDL010000447.1:0-1979 GCA_031376295.1 Chitinophagales bacterium | reverse complement strand
CTGATTTATTTGTAAATGCAACTATGACTACCAATAACAAACCACCATCTTCAGGGCAGTTTATCCGCTTGCTGCGGCAACTGAAGGGTGCTAAACAAACCGTTGTGGCAAAAAAACTTGGTATTACCCAGCAGGCACTCTCAAAATTGGAAAACTGCAAAAGAGTAGGATACGATAAAATAGAAACAGTTATCAAATTACTCGGTTTTTCTGATGAGGATATTGAAAGTGTAAGAAAACTGCTCCCTGACACTGGTTAGCAATGCTGATAATAGCCGGTTCTTTTCATTAAACGGCCCCTTCAAACCATTTATCATATACTTTTTAGGGTATTACAGCAGTATCTGTTATTTTTGTTGCATGAGAGCAAAAGCGCTTTTTTTATTCACAGCTACCCTTTTTTTTATCTGTCATTCACTGACGGCCCAGGAAAAGTGGAATTTGCTGAAATGTGTTCAGTACGCCCGGGATAACAATATTGGCGTAAAACTATCCGCAATACCTGTGGGATATGCAGAATTGCAGGTGAACCAGGATAAACTGTCGCAGTATCCCACTGCAAATTTTGGCAACAGTTATGGCATGCGCTTTGGCCGTTCGGAAAACCCTACTACGGGTGTATTTGAAGATCAGAAGTTTTTTAATATCGGGCTTAGTTTTCAAACAAGTGTTTCTATTTTTAACTGGTACAGCCGAAAAAATACCATGGCAGCCGATATACTGGAACTGCAAGCCAGCCAATTAACAGTGGAAAAGCTAAAAAATGATATTTCCCTTACAGTAGCTTCCCAGTATCTGACCATTTTACTGAGCCTGGAACAGGAAAAAATAGCCGGAGTACAACTGCAGCAAACAAAAACACAACTTGAAATCACCCGTAAGCGGGTAAATGCAGGAGCATTGCCAGAGCTGAATGCAGCTGAATTAGAAGCCCAGGTGGCAAGAGACAGTGCCAATGTAATTGCTGCAAAAGGAAATGTACAGCAGGGCATTCTTACGTTAAAGGCTACACTTAATGTTGATGCAGCACTGCCTTTTGAAATAGAAACTCCTGCCGTAGACAAAATACCACTGGAAGATATGGCCAGCCTGCAGCCCGAACTGGTATACAATCTTGCACTGCAGGGCCAGCCACTGCAACAGTTTAACAATGTAAAGCAACAGGCAGCTGAAAAAATGCGTAAAGCTGCCTGGGGTGCCATGAGACCTACGATAAGTGCTTTTGGTGGGCTTGGTTCCAACTATATTTTCTTTCGCACTCCAATTTATGAAAGGCTGCCCAATGGATTTATTAAAACCGGGCTGGTGGTAAACAATGCAGGTACACAATTAGATGTGTTGCAACCGGCATTTACAACCACCAGTAAAGTGGCAAGTTATTTCACCCCCAAATCACTCTTTCGCCAGTTTAGTGAAAATTTCGGGCAAAATATCGGCATCAGTATCAATGTACCCATTTTCAACGGCGGAATCCTGCGTAACAATTATCAAAGAAGTAAGCTTGCCCTTAAAAACTGGGATCTTGTAAAAGAACAGGATAACCAGAAGCTGAAACAGGATATTTACCAGGCCTACAATGCGGCTGTAGTGGCAGTGGAAAAATTTAATGCCAGTAAAAAAAGTGTGGAAACTGCCGAAAGAAGTTATTCATTTGCCCAGAAGCGGTACAATGTAGGGATGCTGACCACGCTGGAACTGGTGACCAACCAAAACAATCTTTTCCGTGAAAAACTGCAGTATGTACTGAACCAATTTGATTATGTATTTAAAATGAAAGTACTGGAGTTTTACAGAGGCCAGGGTTTGAAATTTTGATACGAAATATTTCAGACCGGCCAGGTAAATGTATAAAAATAAGATGTAAACCAGGTAGCCTGGTTTTAAGATATCGCAAAAAAAACGAGCATGAGCAAAACATTAAAATGGATTTTAGGCGGAACCGCAATATTGCTGGTAACCCTTATCGGACTGGCAAAAGC
>JANMDL010000009.1:0-4455 GCA_031376295.1 Chitinophagales bacterium | reverse complement strand
CCGATGGATACCATGACTTACCTGGCACTCAAAAGCAGTGGCATACCCAAAAACAGGATCATCGGTATGGGCGGCATATTAGACAGTGCCCGTTTCCGCTATTACCTGAGCCAGGCCATCCCCTGCTCGCCCAACGACCTGCAGGCTACCGTAATTGGTGGCCATGGCGATACTACCATGATACCACTTACAAGGCTGGCTGCATACTGCGGCACACCTGCAGCCAACTATTTAGATGAAGCCACTTTGGCAAAGGTAGCTGCTGATACCATGGTGGGTGGCGCCACACTTACCGGCCTGCTGGGTACATCTGCCTGGTATGCTCCCGGTGCGGCCGGTGCGGCACTGGTAGAAGCCATTGTAAGGGACGAAAAGAAAATGATGCCCTGCTGCGTAAGCCTGGAAGGTGAGTACGGCCAAAGCGACATCTGCCTGGGTGTACCGGTGATAATTGGCAAAAATGGCTGGGAAAAAATTGTTGATTATAAACTGACTGAAGACGAGCAGGCAGCGTTTAACAAGAGTGCGGATGCTGTAAGAAATATGAACAGTGTACTGGCTACGCTGAATATGTAAACAGATAAAAAATAAAAGAGGCAGTTTTGTGTAAAAGCTGCCTCTTTTTGTTGCCCAATACGCACCCGCTATCGTTACAGGTACATTGACTTATCCTGTTTCTGTTATTTTTTTATCACCTGTATTGTCAACCATTCTTCACCTGTAAATACCCTTGCAATATAAAATCCGGGACTTAGCTTACTGATGCTGATAGTGGCTGTTTTTACACCAGCATGGTAACTTTTTCTTTCCAATACAGTACCCATTTTATCCACCAATTCAAGGTTGTACATATATGCCGCTGCGCCAGGTTCACCTGGCTCTATAGAAATGGCAACATCGGCCATTGCAGGATTGGGAAATGCAGAAATGACCGGGCGCAATGCGCTGCCGTTACAGGCCGGTGCATACAAATACCCATCTCCATTTACTGTTTGTATGGTACCGCAAGTGTTATTGGCCACCACCCTGATAGTATAATAGCGGTTACCCCTGTTATTACCCAACGGAAAATCAGCCGTATTTTCAGTACCTGTTTGCCTTAATATAAACGGATTATTCGGGTTGCTTTCATCCTTTGAATACCAACTGTAAGTAAAACCACTGTACGGAATATCTGCAACAGCGCCATAAAAATAAGGCTTGCCAGCTACGCAGGTAATTTGCTTTTGGGTAAAGTTTATCAAATTAGCGCCGGTGCCTATCACTATATCTCTCGACTCGGTATAATTGCCTGATGCGGCAGTTACGGTAGCAGTACCATTCTGGCTACCTGTTCTTGTTACCACAGCACTGTTGCCGCTGCCTGCAATAGTAGCGGGGCCGGTAATGCTCCAGCTTACACCTGTGAGGCAGGCTGGATTTGTAAGTTGTACAGTTGCATTACTGCATACAGCAGTGTACAATGGATCTATATTAAAAGTACTGTACACCATCGCTTCCCGGGGGCCGCCACTGGCAAACATGGCCCGCATTCTTATGCGCTGGTCGTTGGTAAACAGGTTCATACAACGATCATCTGTATAATCCATATAATTCATAAACATATCCCCATTGGGGCCGTTGCTGCACGACCCTGTTGGAAAGCCAGGGCAGCCAAGGTGATAATTTCCCTGGTTGGGGGTATCATCACAAAGATCAGTACCATCGCAGGTGCCGCCATCATCCCCCCATATATGGCGTAAATTCAGCCAGTGCCCCACTTCATGGGTAGCCGTTCTTCCCACATTATAAGGGGCTGTTACATTACCCACTCTGCCAAAGCTTTTTGTGTTTATTACAACACCATCTGTCTGTGGCTTTGTTGCAAAATCTGCAGGAAATTGTGCATATCCAAGCAAATTATTTAATAATTGTGATACCCAGATATTAAGGTATTTTGTGGCAGGCCAGGCATTTTCGCCGCCATTGGCGGTAAACTTAATATCATTGTTTTCATTAAAACCGGTAACAGTTGTTTGCCTGCGGGTAATGCCTGTGGTGGGGTTGCCATCAGGGTCAATACAGGCAAGCCTGAACTCTAATACAGTACTTGCCGCTACTGCTGCAAATGGCGCTGGTGTATTTACACGGTCTGCATTCAGGCGGTTAAAGTCTTCATTCAGTACATCCATTTGCGATTGTATTTGTGCAACAGAAATATTGCGCCCTGTGCCCAGTGGCTCACCATTGTGCAGTATATGCACCACTACAGGTATTACCACTATGCCATTGGCATTAATAAGCCTGCCGCCCGGTGCCAAAAGCTCGTTGCGGTAATTTTGTACAAACTGCTCCAATTGCACAAAGCGTTGGTACCGTTGCGGGTCGCTTACCTGCACTTCGGCAGCATTAAAGGTTGAGGCACATTCACGCTGACCCAGGGCTGCAACTGCCATAATAGTTGCAGCAAATGTTAACATCTGCTTTTTCATTTGTTGTAGTTTTTGCTGGCTCAGGCCTTTTGTGCTTCACCACCGGGGTAAACAGCATGGTTTTGGCAAAAGTTGTTTGTACAGGTGCTCATGCACGCAAAGCCCGTTGTGCAGCCAGTTTGTTTGTTAATAAATATTATAGGTGAATACAGTTATTCATTTACAGGCAAATAGATTGCCCCCTGTAATGAACAGGCGCCGATATTCATTATTGTTTTGTCATTTTGCTCTTACCCACGCATCCCACCCCTTGGTATCGGAGTATAACTGATAATTGAGAAAGAGACTGTCAGTACACATGCGTAAAGGTGCATAATCAATTTTGTAACCAGTTCGCTTATCGTAAAAAATCAATGTGGTAATACCAGTATCGGCAGGGTAGTTGGTAATTTTTGAAAAATCGGATACCTCATATCTTGCATCCGACTCAAACACCCCATTTTTGTAAAAGGCTGCATTGTTATTTTTATCTAGTATCATGGCACGGGTGTAACCTTTAGTAGCAGGTGTGAAAAATATTACTTGTCCTAATCCCCGACTAATGTAGCGCTCGTACACCCATTGCCATTGCCCTGCAATTAACTGGTTGCAGAGGGCCTTATTTTTGGTAGGTCTATTGCAATCTACCTGCGGCAGTGGGGGGTCGGTTTTTTTGCAGGCTGCCAATAATATTGACATTAATAAAAAACAGCCTGTGATTAATTTTAGCGGAAGGGAATGATGCAAGCCGGGCAAAAGGGATGCCGAACGGTTGTTGGTTTTTTGGTTAATTTGTTTTTTCACTGTTTTGTTTTTGCCAATGCTGTTATGCATTGCGGTTAAATGAATGTTCTTTTTTAGTTATAAAACAAAAGTATAACGAATATCTGGAATAAAAAACAGGAAAAACCCTGTTTTTTACCTCATTTTTTATTCCTATTTAAAATTTTTCTCATAATGAGAAAATTGGTCATTAATAGTTGATAACTACCAGAATAGCCTGGCTGTTATATGTGGCCCGGGTATGCTATTTTGTTCTTACCCAAACATCCCACCCCTTGGTATCGGAATATAACTGATAATTGAGAAAGTGACTTTCTGTACACATGCGTAAAGGGTACGGCACATAATCGTGCAGCCGACCTATGGCGCCTTTATTCATTTTGCAGTACACAGTGTAAAGGTAAACTTCCTAATATGTATAATTGAGCATCATGCCATCGCCTATATGCCAGGATTTTTTTTAAAAATTATTCAGTAATTTATGCAGGTAATTTTTTACAAGGTAAATATGCTTTTTTTCAGAGATACATGAATATAAAATTTGAGTCATCTTTGTTAATATTTTACCTCTCCCATTAGTCAACAATCTCATACACTATTGCTTCAACGGCGCCTGTTGCCGAATTTATTACACCTACATCCATTTTCACTTCAGACATTCTTACCCAAACACCTCCATAATAATTTCCAAAACCAAATGCACCCCAAATAAGTTTGTGCGGAGTCCATTGGTTTTGCTGATTTGGGGCTAAAAAATTCAGTGAGTCGCTAAATTCCTGAGCTATAAATGAATTCGTTTCCAATGCCTGCACCAGGGCTTCTTTCCATTCTTTCATTTCCATAAATTTACCTGCAAACACATCTTTTCCCTGAAAACCTCTTGCATGCTTTATCACAAAGTTATCTTTTTGTGTTTCAAGCAATTCAGGAAGATTATACGCTTTACCTTTAAATTCAATTACTTTATTGCCAATGGAAACAGTCCATGGAATGTTTTTAAGTATCAGTTCATTATCTTCCTGTGCAAATTTTCCGGCATGGGCCAACTCCAACAAGATACTTAAATTTTTTTTATCGCCCATTAGTGCAAGCCCAAGATGGTCCGGAAAATATATTTTATCCATCGCAAAAGCCCTAAATACAGAAGGCGTAATATTCACCACATCCTTCCCGAAAATTATAAGCCCATGTATAATTTTATTGTTAAAATACAAGTTACCAT
>JANMDL010000688.1:0-1707 GCA_031376295.1 Chitinophagales bacterium | reverse complement strand
TGTTGCTCCATTGATAGGTATAAGGAGCAGTTCCTCCTGCCGTAGTTACATTGATGCTGCCTGTGTTTTCACCAAAGCAATTTACATGTGTAACCATGCTTGACATCGATAATGATACTGCCGGTTCGTTAATGATGTAATTACCCGATGTGGTACATCCATTATCATCAGTAACAGTAACATTGTAATTTCCTGCAGATATGTTGGTGATAGTGTTACTTGTATTTCCGTTTAACCAATTATAATTGTAAGGTGCAGTACCACCGGCGATGTTCAATGTTATAGACCCTGATAAATCTCCGTGACATTTTACATCAATTGTAGTTGCTGTTTGCAAGGTTAATGCGGCGGCAGGTTGGCTTATAGTATAGGTTGAATTAGTTAAGCAATTGTTTGCATCTTTAACAGTTACGGTGTAAACCCCTGCAGCTGCCTGACTGATATTTGAAGTTGTAGCGCCATTGCTCCATTGGTAATTGTAAGGAGATGTTCCGCCTGTTATGTTCAACGTAATATTTCCTGTTTGATCATTAAAGCAATTAATATTCGTACCGGAAATGCTTGATGCTAAAACGGCTGCCGGTTGAGCAATTGAGGCAGAACCTGTATATACACAATTATGAGCATCAGTTACAGTAAAAGTATAGGAGCCTTGAGTTAATAGGGTATGTGTTACGCTTGAAGTACCATCATTCCATACAAAAAGATATGGACTTGTTCCTCCGGTTGGGTTGATCGTAATTGCTCCTGTTGAATTATTAAAGCAATCAACATTTGTAACCAGGGTAGTAGCAGTTACATTTTCAATTGGCTGTGATAAGGTAATTGATTGTGTCGTTATACAAAGATTGGTATCAGTTACCGTTACAACATAAATTCCGGCTGTAAGATCTGTGATGGTAGGCGTGAAGGCACCATTACTCCAGTTAATGATGTATGGAATTGTGCCACCAATTGGATTTATAATGATTGAACCGGTATTACCTCCATTGCAAGCAGGATCATCAGCCATTACATTAAATGATAGTGGAGCAGCAGGTCCGTCTATTTTGAATGAATTGGACCAACTGCAGCCGTTATTATCAGTTACAGTAACAGTATAATTTCCATTTTCAACACCCAACAAATCTTCCGTTGTCGAGCCATCGCTCCAAATAAAGGTGTAAGGGCTGGTACCCCCGGAGACCGTTAAGTCGACCTTGCCTTTTTTATCTTTATTACACAATTCATCTGATTTAACAGCAGTAACAAGAAGTGCTGCTGCGGGTTGTTGAATGCTTGTAGTATAAATTTCAATACAACCATTTGCATCGGTAACAGTTACGAGATATGTTCCGGTTAACAAGCTTTGTTGATCTTCAGTTGTTGAGTTATTACTCCATAAATAGGTGTAGGGGTTGGTTCCGCCGGTCACAGATATATCAATTGACCCTGTATTGTTACCAAAGCACATTACTTGGGCGTTGGAAGAATTAACAGTTAAGGCGATAGCATTATATACTATTGGATATGAAAGATTCAAGGTGCAACCATTTGCGTCGGAAATGGTTACGCTGTATGTTCCTTGTGTAAGCTGGTTCAAATCCTCATTGCCGGCTCCGTTACTCCAATTGAATATGTAGGGCGAAGTGCCACCATTAACTGATAGATCTATAGCCCCATTATTTACGTTATGACAGTTTAGGTTGGTGGTTGCCGAAGTAGCAG
>JANMDL010000682.1:0-3904 GCA_031376295.1 Chitinophagales bacterium | reverse complement strand
AATTTTTACACCTGAACTAATACATAATAGATGTATTGATGATAACAATGAAAATGATTCGTTATTCCATTTATTACCTTCGATATTAATATTTCTCATTGTAGGAAATGATGAAAAAAATGATTGAAGCCTGCTTTCCGCCGGAGTACATTTTGTTTACAGAAGGTGATGGCGCAACCGTTGTTCCGGCAATGATGAACAATTTCAGGTTCGATCATGTGTTTTTTACAGGAAGCATACCGGTTGGCAAAATAATTTATAAAATGGCAGCGGAGCAATTAGTACCCGTTACATTGGAACTGGGTGGTAAAAGCCCCTGTGTGGTGGAAGATGATGCCAATATAAAAGTGGCAGCAAGGCGCATTGCCGTTACCACTTTTTCTAATGCAGGGCAAATGTGTGTAGCGCCGGATTATATACTGGTACATAAAAGTAAAAAAGCCGCGTTGATAGAAGAATTAAAAAAAAATATTGATTCTTTTTATTCTCAGGATCCGTCGGCTGATTACAGTTATGGAAAAATTGTAAATGAAAAGCAATTTGACCGGCTGGTAAAATACCTTGGAGATGGCAAAGTGGTATATGGTGGACTGCACGATAAAAGCAAGCTCTATATTCAGCCAACATTGCTGGATGAAGTGAACATGGACAGCCCGGTGATGCAGGAAGAAATTTTTGGCCCCATTGTACCCATCATCGGTTTTGCTGATGCAGCAGAAGCCAAAGCCATCATTGCCAAACACCCCAACCCGTTGGCCTTTTATGTATTTACTGCCAGCAGCAAAAAAGAAAAAGAATGGCTGGAAGCTGTACCTTTTGGTGGCGGCTGTGTAAACAATGCAAGCTGGCACCTTACCAATCACCACCTGCCCTTTGGCGGCAGGGGCAACAGTGGTATCGGCGCATACCATGGCCGCAACAGCTACGAGGTATTCAGCCATAGAAAAGCGATAATGAAAACGCCCACCTGGTTTGATCCCAATATTAAGTATCCGCCATTTAAAGGAAAATTAAAATTATTCAAATGGGTGATAAAATAATAGCAGGGCAAAAGAAATACCGTAAACTAAAACGCTTTGCAATTGTTACAGGTATATTGGTTGCCGCTCTTTTCGCTTATGTAGAAATTGTAAATCGCCATTCAAAAAATATGACTTACCGACAGAAGTTTTTAAAAGCCATGTACCCTGTATTTATGTGGGTTACCAAAACCGCTGGTAAAAACAGTGCAATACTGGAAAATACTGCATCAATAAAACCACCGCAATCTTTTTACGGCCTTTCCATAAAAATGAACGATGAAAGCACGCTGCAATGCAGTACCCTTCGTGGCAAAAAAGTACTGTTAGTAAATACAGCATCTGATTGCGGCTATACTAATCAGTTTGGAGAATTGCAGCGTTTATATGAGGCAAATAAAGATAAATTGGTCATTATCGGCTTTCCGGCCAACGATTTTAAAGAGCAGGAAAAAGGCACTGATGCAAGCATAGGAGAGTTTTGTAAAATCAATTATGGTGTTACCTTTCCGCTTGCTGCTAAAAGCACCGTTATAAAAGCAGCAGGGCAGCATGAATTGTTTCAATGGCTGACGGATAAAAATAAAAACGGCTGGAACGAACAGGCTCCCTCCTGGAATTTTTGCAAATACCTTATAAATGATGAAGGCACACTCACCCATTTTTTTGCCCCATCGGTAAGCCCGGGCAGCAGCGATGTAAAAAAGGCGCTGGCAGAATAGGGGTATCCCGGTTTGGATTGCGGAGCATCCCGTTTGTCAATTATTCAAATATTATACTTTTTTGGTTGAATAATAAAATTTACTACTTTTGCCCCGGAATTAAACAATGGCAAGACCGGTAAAAATAGACGAAAAGAGAAAAGAGCTGCTGGCAAAGGCAGTTACCTGCTTTACACGGTATGGCTACAGTAAAACCACGCTGGACGATGTAGCCAAAGAAACCGGAATCAACAAAGCCTCGTTGTATCATTATTTTAAAAACAAGGAAGAATTATTTCTGCAGGTGCTGCTGCAGGTAAGTGCATCTGGTATTGAGGATCTTAAAGCCAGGTCGCTAAAGCTGAAACAACCGCAAAAACAGGTGGTGTATTATTTTTCAGAACGCCTGCATTATTACTTACAGATTATACGGTTGAACAGCCTCAATAAAGAAACGCTGCTGCACCTGCAGGTAATGTTTGATGGTGTGTACCTGCCAGTAAAAGAAAATGAAATATCCTGGCTGGCAGGTATTTTAAAAGATATGATAAAGGGGCTGACCGCCGGCAAGGCGGCGCAGTATGCCCGGCTTTTGTTTGATACAGCAGATGCTATTAAACACAATGCGGTGTTTGCTGGTAATTTGCTGGATGGCAATACTGCCGAATTGGAAGCAGCAAAAAAGCAAATTGAGCAAACCATTTCCATTTTATTAAAAGGAATACAAGCATAAAAAAACAATATGGCAACAGCGTTAATTACAGGGGCATCCGGTGGTATTGGATTGGAACTGGCAAAATTATTTGCCGCAGACGGGCATAACCTGGTATTGGTAGCCCGCAGTGAGGGCAAACTGAAAGAACTGGCAGCCCAACTGGAGCAGCAATACAAAGTGATAGTGCATGTATTAGCAAAAGACCTTGCTAACTATCATGCCGCTAAAGAAATAGCAAACTGGTGCAGCAGTAATCAAATTACTGTTGATTACCTCGTTAATAATGCTGGTTTTGGTGACTTTGGTTTTTTTCATGAAAGCGACTGGGCTAAACAGGAGCAGATGATTAACCTCAACATTACCACACTCACTTATCTTACCCATTTGTTTTTACCCGGAATGGTGCAAAGAAAAACCGGCAAAGTATTGAACGTTGCTTCCTCGGCAGCTTTTCAGCCGGGGCCAACCATGAGTGTGTATTATGCCACTAAGGCTTATGTGCTGCATTTTTCAGAAGCCATTTCAAACGAGTTAAACGGCACTGGCGTAACTGTTACAGCCCTTTGCCCCGGCGCTTTTGAAAGTGGTTTTCAGGTGGCAGCAGCCATGGAGGAAAGTAAATTAGTAAAAGGCAAAAAACTACCCACATCACTGGAAATAGCCACTTATGGTTACCGGCAGATGCAAAAAGGTACAAGGGTAGCCATACCGGGGTTGATGAATAAGATTTTGGCTAATTCTGTCCGCTTTTCTCCAAGATGGCTGGTGCTTAAAATGGTACGGGCAATGCAGGACAAAGCGCATTAATAAAGGAGAAATAAAATTTGATAACAAAAAAATCATATAACCATGTTTACCAAAGCAGATATAGAAAAATATTTTATTGCAGAAAAGCAGGAAAGCCTGCTGTTTGTTGGTGTGGGCATTGCAGCATTAGTGCTGGCTGTAGTATTTTACTTTGTTTGTAAAACGCCTTTTTACAAGGGTGCTGCTATTCCCTTATTGCTGGTAGGCCTGCTGCTTGGTGTGGTTGGGTTTAATGTGTATAAAAGAAGTGATAATGACCGTGCCCGTAACGTATATGCGTACGATATGAACCCGGCTGAACTTAAAACCAAAGAAATACCCCGCATGGTTACTGTGATGAAAAACTTTATTATTTACCGCTATACTGAGCTATTTCTGGCCATTATTGGCATCGTATTGTTTTTTTATTTCCGGACTAATGCAGCACGGCAGTTTTGGTGTGGAGTAGGCTGTACACTGGCCATTATGGCATTGATAGCCCTTGCAGCGGATTATTTTGCCGAAAAACGGGGAAAGGTATATATCAACGGACTGCAGGATTTCGCAGGTCAGATTAAGTAAATATGCCTTTCCCCGTTTTTCGGCAAAATAATCCGCTGCAAGGGCTATCAATGCCATAATGGCCAGTGTACAGCCTACTCCACACCAAAACTGCCGTGCTG
>JANMDL010000668.1:0-5544 GCA_031376295.1 Chitinophagales bacterium | reverse complement strand
TCTTTAAACACTAGTTCCAAAGGATTCTTAGGCCGATTTAGCCAGGGTAAGAATTGAGTAATATCCAATATACTATTTTGGGAAATATCTATTTTCTGCAAGGATTGTAATTTATCTAACCCCTTGATTTCACTGATTTGGTTGTTTGATATATTCAAGGTGTGTAGGCACTCTAAGCTATTTAACCCCTGTATTTCACTGATTTGATTCCCCCAAATAAATAAAATTTCTAGTTGCTTATGGTTATCGAGTCCCTTAATTTCGATAATTTCATTTCCGCCAAGATATAACTCTCGTAATGAGTTTATGTTATCAAGCCCTTTGATTTCGCTGATTTGGTTTCGAGAAAGATTTAGCTCACGCAAGGCAAATAGGTTTTGTAATCCTTTAATTTCAGTGATTTGATTGTTCCCCAGATTTAGTGAACGCAGGTTCTTTAGGCTACCAAGATTTTTAATTTCGCTGATTTCATTACTTCCTAAATCCAATTCCTTTAAGCCTGTTAAGATTTCGAGATCTTTAATTTCAGAAATTTTGTTGTCTCTATAAAATAATTCCTGAAGATTTATTAAGTTTTTAATCCCATTAATTTCACAAAATTTATTATGGTTAAGATTTAATTTCTTTATATGATTGCATTTACCCAATAATATGTGCATTTTTGTACCTTCTTCAAAATCATCATCTGTCAATCTAAGTCTAGATAGATTCAATACGGGATTCTTTATATCCAAACATTTTTGTACAATGGCTATTGCTTCCTTATTCATGGTTCACGGTTTTAGTTATTAGTGTGTATTGGTGTGGTTTTAGCAAAGGAGGGGGAAGGTTGATTAGTTGATAAGTAAAAGGCAGGTCAATCCAGCAAATGCTCCACCAGTATATCTTCGTCCAGGTCCGGCCAGTGTATGCCTTCGCCATTGCCAATAAAGCGCCAGTTGGTGAGTTGGGCGGGTGTGGCATCGGCCAGGCGGGGGAACCATGCTAATGGAAAAGATATTTCCCGGCCATCCTCCATAAACACAATCATTTTGTGCGGAGCAAAGGCCACATTAATGGCTTTGTGTGATTTATTGATTACCGAAATGCTCATTCCAACTGTTTATGATTAATTGTTCATTTGCTGCTACTAAGTTACGTATTTCTGCCAAACTTGCTGCATTGAAGCCCTTGGACTGTACCAACTCAACCGGGTTTATATTAAACTTTGCAGTACTCCGCTCTTTCTCCACATGAATATGTATGGGTAAGTGGTCGTTGCTGTAAAAGAAAAACCGGTATCCCTGTGCCCTGAATACTGTTGGCATGGTGCTGTTGTTTAATGGTTATTTTTCTCTGCCTGCGTCTGATTGGCTAAGCCCGTGTTCATTCTGTAGCCGCCGTTTTGAGTTGACCACTTTTGGAAAGTGGTCAACTCAAAACACTACTTCCTTCCCGCCAGCGCATCCGTAAGCTTCTCTACCTGCGCACGCAAAAAAGCAGTTTCTTTTTCATAAGCGGCTATGGCGGCTTTGTAGCCTTCGTCGTTGCCGGTAGTTTGATAATTGCCCGATGCTGAATCAGAGTTGTATTGCTGTATCACCCTGGCCAAATCCATATCAATAAACTTGGAAGGCGATACATCCAGTATCTCTCCCATCTTTACCAATTCAGTCAAATTAAACTCCAGGTCGCCGTTTTCCTTGCGGTTGTAAGCGCCCTGCGTCATGCCCAGTTTTTCGGCCATATAGGCTTCGGTGTAGTCTTTGCTTTCCCTGATGGTTTTTATGTTGTTGATGATCTTATCCTTCATACAATTGCTTTATGCCCACAAAGTAATAAATTAATAGCATTGGTATTATTCTATTACCCGTATTTTTTTGAGAACGCCATTCCCATTGCCATCTTTGCCCTTAAAACAACCACCATGCAACAGGAACCATACAACAACCGCTGGAAAACCTTCCACCACAGCCTGAAAGATGCCATTGCCAAAAGGTACAAGGAAAAGATTGAGCAGGTGCTGGGCATTAGCCAAAGCGCCTTTTACCGCAAAATAAAGGAGCCGCAGCGCTTTCTTTCTATTGCCGAAAAACAGGCGATTGCAAGGGTGTATTGTTTAAAGGAGGAGTATCTTTTTCCGGAGTTGCTTGACTCCAACTTTGTTGGTGGTGCGTGCTGAGCAGTAAAGAGTCGACCACTTTTAAAAAGTGGTCGACTATGCCGCCCGTGTATTTAACCAGGGGTGAAGGAATTTGCAGGGGTGCATTTTAAACTGTTTACCGGTAATATGGTACTTTTAAGATGTGCCTGAAACAAATGAACAGTATTACAATAATCTGCTCATTCCAGCCGTTTATTCTCTTGCCGGCAGTAATTTCCATTTCTGAAAGTTTTCATTTCTAAAACAAAAGGTTTCTATTAAACTTCCTCTTCTGGATTCTCCTCCGGCAACTGACATACATTTTCCGCTAACCTTGTTAAAAAATATATAGCTGCCTGCATCACGTACTACTGGTATCACCAGCCATTTTTGCTTATCCACGTCTGCCATATCCCAACTTACTAGTGCGCTGCCATTGTTTGCTTCCCACCCGGTTACATCAAGGCACTTGGAAGTGGCAAGGCGGTTGATAAATTTATAATATCCATCACTTGTTCTTTCCAGTCTCCACTGCATATTTTTAGTGCCGGTTTCCACATCATATAATTTTATAGTTCCTCCATTGGCCATTGAGCCGTCGGTAAGATTGATAACTTTATTTTGGTCTGCCCTGGAACCTACATTTACGTAAGAACCATACCGGTGGTCACCTTGCGGCCCGGTAAGCCCTACTATTTTTGTAAACCGGAATTGCTGATTGGATGCCCCTGTAAAATTACCCAGCTTCAGCCTGTCTCCATCATTTACAGATCCAACCGGCAGCTCAAGATAAGTTTGCGTGGCCACAGATTTAATATGGTAAACATTTGCCACACCTGATGGCTGCATAAACCATCGCTGGTTATTGTTCTCGTTGGGTTGCTGCAGTGTAGCATCGGAGCCGGCCTCCAGGTATTTTAAAAAACCAAAATTAATAATATAAAACACCCGTTCTGTACCCACTATACCGGCTGGTATCAAAAGCCATTGCTGGTTTTTGCCATCACATAAACCGTTGCTTTCATAGTTAAAAAATTGCTGAACCCTGGTACCTTTTGCCAATGGTGCATCTTCAACCTCCACCATTTTTGAAGTAGCGGCAATTTGAAATTTATATATATCCTGAGGAAGCAGTTCCCTTTCATAATCAATGCCGCTTTTGTTATATCCAAATCCTGCCATATCGGGCCGGGGGTCAACGCCGGGTGGGCGCACGGCATAGTTAAGATCTCTGAGAAAATTATCTCCCAAGTCATAAGTAGTTCTGTTGGAGGTTCTGTTGGCAAATAATTCCTGTTCTTCAAAAAAGGCCCTGTATTGCTGGCTCAATATCTCACCAGATGCGTTTTTTAAAACAATTCCTCCTGCACCTGCACATAATATAACTTCCTGGTCGGGTATATTGGGATCATAAATGTATAACTCCTTATTGTTGGGATTGTACCCGTAGCACAGCACCTGGTGGCCCATGCCACCCACGCCAGGTCTCAATTTAAAGCCCAGCATGGCATAGGTTCCTTTTTCTATTCTATCCACTATTTTATTGTACTCTGTTTCGTACAGGGGGTCCTGAATAGCCAGAAAGGGCAATGCGTTTAAAGTGGTATAAGCCGCAATCTGGCTGTGAAAAATATAATCAACTAAAGCTGTTGTACCCGATGTGCTAATGGGAGATATATGACAGGTAACATTGTAATCAATATCCTTATCGGTAAGCTGGGGTATCGGCATATTATACCGGAAAAAATTAAATGCTGCCAATACCATCCCTCCACAAAGCCCGTCTGTACTGCCTCCTAAATCAACGCTGGTATGAAAGGAGTTAACAAAATGAAAACCGTGCTTTGCCGGCGAAAATGCCAGCCTTTTTTGAGCGCAAACAAAACTGTGCATGAAACAAATAGCAATAACTGCTGTGAATACTTTTTTCATAAACGATTTTTTAGTTATAAAATATTTCTGCATTTTGCCGGCAGGGTATTACTGTTTCACTGATTAATGTATTACGGGGTGTATAATTTTTTATCTGTTTTGTAAGTCAGTCATTTGCTTTTGCAGTGCTGCTATTATTTTTTGCTGCTCTTTAATGGCTTCTATCAATACTGGTATAATGCCTGAATAGTTTACAGACAGCAACCCTTTATCATCCTGCTTTACCAGTTCGGGCAAAACCATTTTTAACTCCTGTGCCAGTACACCAGTTTGCAAACTATTGTCTGCTGATGCATCTTTCCAGTAATAAGTATAGCCATTGAGTTGTTCAATTTTCTGTAGTGCATTTTTTACCGGCACAATATCTTTTTTTAACCGTGCATCTGAAAGCTGGGTAAGTATGCCGGCTAATGTAGCATTGCCATTGCCTTTAATGATTAACGGCGTGGTAGTGGCTCCGGCGCTGCTGTTCCAGAATTCTAATTGGGCATTACCAGCGGCGGGTTGTGGTTTTGCATTTATCTGCCAGAAAGAATTGGCGTTGGTATTCCTGAATTCTACCCGGGTATAATCATCTTCTGTTTCTTCTATTAATAAACTTGCTGTGGGAAATGAATTGTGTTTGATGTGCAATTTTGCTGCAGGTGCTGTAACACCTATTCCTACAGATACATCGGAGGTTGCACCGTTAATACCATTTACAGAACCAAGTACTAATGAATTATTGGCATCCACATAAGATCTTGCGCCAATAGCTGTTGCATTCGTCAGACTTGTAGAAGTCGTCCAAAGTATATTTGCCTTTGCCCCCAGGGCAGTATTATAACTACCCCCAAAACAAGATGCCATAGCATCAACGCCTATGGCGGTATTAGAAGTGCCTGTTGCCAAAAACTGCAAAGCACGATAACCATTAGCAGTGTTATAATTTCCCGAAGCATTATTTTCCATAGCATATATTCCAGTTGCAGTGTTATAATTTCCGGAAGTATTTCTCTCCAAAGCAAATACTCCAGTTGCAGTATTCTCTTCACCAATATCATTTTGCCGAAGCGCAGCCATACCCATTGCGGTATTATAACGTCCAACAATATTATCTCTCAGCGCTTCATATCCGTTTGCAGTGTTATGATGACCAACTGTATTTTTATAAAGTGATTTTGCTCCTGTAGCAGTGTTCTCAAATCCCTGAATGTTGGAAAATAAACTTTTTGACCCGATTGCTGTATTGTCATACAACCCGCCAAAAATAAGCTCCACCCCCTGGTTAAACAGGGCAGAATCTCCCACTGCAACCAGATTATGCCCAACGGTATTACTTGCAAGTGCACTTGTGCCAATGGCCACATTAGAGTACCCCGTTGTATTGTCACGCAGCGCAGCTATTCCATTTGCGGTATTGTCATTTCCTGTTGTGTTGCTACCCAAGGCAGACGCTCCAGTAGCTGTATTGTAATGCCCGCTTGTATTATTGTATAAAGTGTTTATGC
>JANMDL010000654.1:0-1549 GCA_031376295.1 Chitinophagales bacterium | reverse complement strand
CCCGCCGTCTTCAGCATCAGACCTCGATAGACGCCCAGCCAGTGTGTGCCGCGCCGCGTGAGGCACAGTTCTGCAAGCTCGCGCTCTGTGGCGACGATGCCGTGCATTCGCAGCAGGCCCGCCGCACAAGCAGCGGAACACGTCTGATCCGTGGTTTGAAATTCCAGCGGATGCACGGGATGCGTTGGCAGGCAAATCGGGATGTCGCCGAGCAGTGGCGAGACCAGCGAATAGCCGCACAGGAGGCTCATGACGCCCGTCAGCAGCACTCGTCTGATCCGTGCGACACGTTCCGTTTGCAGGCAGATCCCGGCAAAGAAGGAGCCGATCACCGGCAGCCAGTTTCCCAGAATAATGGCACCGGAAAACGGCAGCAGCCGGCTCAGCAGCGGACGGTCCCAGATCCAGACCATATAAGCTGCCATGATGAGACAGACGGCAGCGAGCGATAACTGCACCGTGACGCGGCGGGCTTTGCTCTGCAACAGGGCACCGGCCGCCGCAGCTGCGAGGCACAGCACACTCATCGTCGCCAGGCTGAGAAACAGATCACGCATTCGCTGTTCTCCAGACTTCCTGTCGGGAACAAGAATCGCCGTGCCCGCAATCCGGCGGGTCACTTGTCACGATCGGTCAACTGTGAAGGATTCATGAAGAGTTTGTAACTTCTCAGGAACCGGAGCAAGGTCTTTCTGACCGAGATTTAACACTCCGGCAGACTTTGCCGATCAACAGTCAGCACAAGTCTGACTCACTTCGTTCGACCAGCCACTTGTCAAAGGCCACAATCACCCCGTGAACACTCTGCGAGTCATCGATTCTCATACCGGCGGTGAGCCCACACGCATCATCGTCGAAGGCGGCCCGGACCTCGGCCACGGCTCGATGGCCGAGCGGATGACGGTCTTCCGTGATTGCTTCGACAGCATCCGCTCCGCGGTCATCAATGAACCACGCGGTTCGGATGTGCTCGTCGGCGGACTGCTGTGTCAGCCGTGCGATCCATCCTGCTCGGCCGGCATCATCTTCTTCAACAACGCCGGCTATCTCGGAATGTGCGGTCATGGGACCATCGGGCTGATGGTCACGCTGGCCTGGATGAAACGGCTTGGTCCCGGATCACATCGCATCGAAACAACGGTTGGCACGATCACGGCAACGCTGCTGGATGAGCAGCGCGTCTCGGTGCGCAACGTGTCGTCGTGGCGGTACCGCAAGTCTGTCCGCGTTGATGTGGACGGTCACGGACCGGTCACGGGTGACATCGCCTGGGGCGGCAACTGGTTCTTTCTGGTCAGCGATCACGGGCAGGAGCTTCACGTTCGCCGCTGCCGCGAACTGACAGACTTCACACTGCGGATTCGTGCGGCGCTGGAACGCGATGGCATCACGGGTGCCGATGGCGGAGTCATCGACCACATTGAACTCTTCGGACCGCCATCGTCTGCCGCGGCCGACAGCCGCAACTTTGTGCTGTGCCCCGGCGGTGCCTACGATCGGTCGCCGTGCGGCACCGGCACCAGCGCGAAGTTGGCCTGCCTCGCCGCTG
>JANMDL010000614.1:0-3273 GCA_031376295.1 Chitinophagales bacterium | reverse complement strand
CATTTTTATTATCCCTGAAAGTAATCGAAAAAGCATTTTCTCTGCTATAAGCATTGTACAGCCCAAATGTCCAGCTGCTCTGGTACTTTCTCCTTACATTTTTTCTTGCTTCCAGCGTAGCAGACAGATCGAGCCTGTGATAGGCGGGCATACGGTAACCATTCCGTTCTGTATACAAAAAAACTGTTTGCCCGTTTGCCTGGTATTTACCACTGGGAAAGGTTACTGCATTGCCGGTATTGTACACCCACACAGCAGAAAGGCTCCAGCGCTTGTTCAACTCATACATACCCACCACAGAAATATCATGCGTTCTGTCCTGCCGTGCAGGAAAGTAGTTGCCATTGTTAATTTCGTTAAACTTCTTTTCCACCCTCGATAAGGTATAGCCCAGCCAGCCAGTGAGCCTGCCGGTTTTTTTCTTCAACAGCATTTCAAGCCCATAAGCCCTGCCATTACCATACAGCAGTTCGCTTTCAATATTATCATTACCAAATGTTTCTGCTGCATTTTTGTAATCAATCTGGTTCTGCATGGTTTTATAATAAGTTTCGGCCGAGAATTCATACTTTTCACTGGCGAAATTTTTGTAAAAACCCAGTGCCACCTGGTCGGCAATTTCGGGTTTTACATTGTTGGTGCTGGGCAACCATAAATCGGTAGGTTGCGAAGAAGTGGCATTGGTGAGCAGGTGCAAATTCTGCACATTGCGGTTGTACGATACTTTGATGGAAGTAGCCGTGTTAAACTGGTAGCTGGCCGAAAACCTCGGTTCAATGTTCCAATAGCTGGCGGCTGATTTGCCTTTTTTGTAAGTAAGGGTATCAATCACATTGCCCTTTGAATCGTATTTATAAAAGTTACCCGGCCCTGTTACGGTAATGTTTGATGCCCTGAGGCCGTATACCAACTGCAGCCTGTCACTTGGTTTCCATTCATGCGATAGGTATGCCGCAGATTCAATGGAATAACGATTCTGTACCTTTTTACTAACTCCTGATATAGCATTATCAGCCTGAATATTGCCGGGGCTTATTACATGCTTAATCACATTGCCACCAAATTTCACTTTACTCTGGTTGCTGATAAACCAGTCGAAATCCTGCTTAAAATTAAAGTCCTCTATTTTTGAGAATATCTTAAACTTATCGTTACCCGATTTTGCTTTTATCTGGTAGCTGTAATTGCTGTAGATAAGCGAAGTATTAGAAAATACGTTGTTGCGGAAAATATGGTTCCAACGGAGAGTGGCGGTTTTATTGCCCCAATCCACATTAAAGGTTTCACCAATCCCCAGCACATCCCTGCCAAAATAGCCGGAGAGATACACCCTGTCTTTTTTACCCAGCCGGTAGTTAGCCTTCAGGTTTACATCATAAAAATATAATTTCCTTTTGCCCTGGCCCGTATCTTTTATGGCACTTAAAAACACATCGGCATAGGTTCTTCTTGCACTTACAATAAACGAGCCCTTGTCTTTTGTAAGCGGCCCTTCTACATTAACCCTTGAAGCGATGAGGCCGATGCCGCCCGATACATTGTACCCTTTGTTATTGCCGTCTTTCATTTTAATATCCACCACGGAGGACAGCCTGCCGCCGTATTGTGCCGGCATTCCGCCTTTATATACACTTACATCCTTAATAGCATCTGAATTAAAAGTAGAAAAAAAGCCCAGCAGGTGAGAGGCATTGTACACGGGTGCTTCATCCAGCAATACAAGGTTTTGATCGGTACCTCCACCACGTACATTAAAGCCGCTGTTGCCTTCGCCAGCCGATTTAAAACCCGGCAACAACTGAATACTTTTCATCACATCTCTTTCACCCAGCAGTACCGGCAGTTTGTTTACTTCTGCCATGCTCAGTTTTTCCACCCCCATCAGCGGCTTTGATATGTTTTCATTCTTCTTACGGGAAGAAACAATCACTTCCTGCATCTGTGCTTTTTTTGCAGAAAGGTTAATTACCTCGCTGATATTTTTATCAAGCATTATGGTAATGGTATCTGTTTTGTACCCTGCATAACTAACCGTCATTTTATACTGCCCGCCTTCTGCGCTTATAGAAAAAAATCCATAAGAATTGGTGAGTGCCCCGGAAGGCTTTGAGGCAAACAATATCACATTTGCACCAATCAGCGTTTCACCTGTAGCTGCATCCTTTACCGTACCGCTGATGCTGAATTTTGTTTTTGCCTGTGCATAACCGCTGCCCGGTAAAGCAGCCATTGTGCAAAGAATCATCATCACTGTTAATAGTCTTTCTTTCATTACCTGTTAATTTAATATGCAGCAAATTAAATTACCCGGCGGCGACGGCTCACACTATTATACCAACCGGCTTATTTTTACTACCAATCGTACTTTACGGAGAAATTTTGGGGGAGACATGCAGCGGAGGTGAGTATCAGCAAGGGTTTCATTTAACTTTTTGTTAACAAACAGGCAAGGGCAGGCGGTTGCCTTTGACAATTTTCTGGTGTTGTCCCAGCTTTGAGTATTTATAATAAGAAAAGTGCTGCTACGCAGCTTTTTATTTACCATCCCGCAAATAGCCTGCGGGACAGACAGAAGGCACTGAAAAACAGAAAATACAAAAAAAGTGCTGCCGTATTTCAGTGGAAATAATTTCAGTACACCGTTGGTCAAAGACCAGACGACGGCGAAAATAGTAGCGCTGTTGCGCAGTTTATAATTGCCACAGAAGCACTGAAACACAGAAAATACAGAATACAGTGCTGCTGTGTTTCAGTGGCAATAGATAATTGTTTTGAAAGGGAGACACTGCTTTTTTTAATACTATGGTTGTTACTTTTTAATTACTTTGCCTGCTATGAATTTTTCAAAAAACTCATCTTTAAAATTACTGCCTACCGGTATCTCTTCATCCTTTATGTAAATGGAATGGGTATCCACAGATATGATATGGTCGGTATTGACGATAAAGGATTTGCTTACACGGGTAAAAGTCTTTTCGGGCAATTGCGCATGTATGGTTTTGATGTTCATGGCGGTAAGTACTTTCTTACTTTCTGTCTGGATGATCACATAATCTTTCAGTCCTTCAATAAACAATATTTCCTTAAAAAATATTCGCAGATTTGCAGGTCAGGTAACTCATCAATCTGCTGGGAGTGGATTTTGCGAAAGACTTGAAACCATGGCGAATTTTTTTCTGAATCAGTTAAAGGAAAGTCTGCCATAGAAGGACTCTCTGCACTAAGCATTGGATACTTGGGGTTGATTTTTTTAAGAATCTCATTAGCTACACT
>JANMDL010000567.1:0-6597 GCA_031376295.1 Chitinophagales bacterium | reverse complement strand
ATTGAATCCATCAACGATATTTTCAGCGATGGGCTGATACCCATTATTGCTGATTTGCTGGCCATTATTGCTGTACTTGCCTATATGTTCAGCACAAGCATACCACTTACCTTAGTGTGCCTTGCACCATTTCCCATACTCATTATCGCCACTTATTTTTTTAAAGAAACAGTAAACAAATCCTTTATACAGGTGCGCAATGCAGTGGCGGGCCTTAATGCATTTGTGCAGGAACATATTACGGGTATGGCTGTAGTGCAGGCATTTGCAGCCGAAGAAAAAGAATCGAAGAAATTCAAAGCCATTAACCAGCAGCACCGCAGTGCCAACATACGCAGCATTTTTGCTTACTCCGTTTTTTTCCCCATTGTGGAACTCATACTGGCAATGTCAACCGGCCTGCTGGTGTGGTGGGCGGCGCAGCATACCAATATTGGCAGCCAAACAGGAGTTGCCAATGCAGGCGGAGCAGCAGGTACAGTTACAGCTTTTATACTTTGTCTCAATTTACTGTTCCGGCCGCTGCGGGTAATTGCGGATAAGTTTAATGTGCTGCAGATGGGTATGATAGCAGGCGAAAGGGTGTTTAAAGTGCTTGACAATGATGACGTAACACCCACTGGCGGTACATACATGCCCGGGCATATGCAGGGCAATATCAATTTTGAACAGGTAAACTTTGCTTATACAGAGGGGCTGCCTGTGCTTAAAAATGTGTCGTTTAATATAGAGGCTGGTGAAACCCTTGCCATTGTGGGCCACACGGGCAGTGGCAAAACTTCCATCATCAGCCTGCTCAACCGGTTGTATCATATTCAAAGCGGATCCATTAAAATTGATGGCGTAAATATTGAAGAATATGACCTGGATACCCTGCGCAGTAAAATTGGCGTGGTGCTGCAGGATGTTTTTTTGTTTAGTGGATCAGTGAGGGATAATATCACCCTGCGCAACCCTGAAATAAGCCAGGGCGCAGTAGAAGAGGCTGCAAAGCTGATAGGGGTACACGATTTTATTTTGCAATTGCCCGGCGGCTACGATTATAATGTTATGGAAAGGGGTGCCACCCTTTCGCTGGGGCAGCGGCAGTTGCTGTCTTTTGCCAGGGCACTGCTGTATAACCCGGCCGTATTGATATTAGACGAAGCCACCTCATCAGTAGATACCGAAAGCGAAATGCTGATACAGGTTGCCATTGATAAACTTATAGCAGGGCGCACCTCCATTGTAATTGCCCACCGGCTGAGCACCATCAGCAAGGCCGATAAGATACTGGTGCTGGATAAGGGCGAAATAAAAGAAATGGGCAGCCATGAGGAACTGCTGCAGCAAAACGGGGCCTACGCAAAACTTTATGCAATGCAATTTGAAACCAGGTAAGCAGCGGATACCTGGTAATACGGGTCTTAAATAAAGGTAAAAAGGATTGCTATCCGGCTGGGAATAAACTGTGTGCTGCTGCCGGTTGAAATTTCAGTGATACCCCCCTTTAATTTCACGAAATATGATATAACGGGGTATCCTGATAAACTTACTGCAAAGCAATGCTTATACTCAATTTTTGATGTACCTTGTGAAGACTGATTGCTTGTATAGTTTCCTTCAGCCGGTGGAATAGTCTTGCACAGCCACGTAAATGTGGAACAGTAATTGTGCATTAAATGGTTAGTATATGATTTTTTAATTTAAAACATAAACATGAAGAAAATTTACCTTTCCTTGATAACAGTTATTACTGTTCAGCTTTCCCTTGGGCAGTCAATTTTTGACAACCCCATTACGGGAACAAACCCCAATACCGCCAATCCTTACATCACGGGGCAAACGGTTGATCCCAATCTCACTGTATCCGGCATCGGACGCGGCAGCGGTATTACAGGGTCAAATGCCAATAACCGTTACAACGCAAACGGGTGGACCACAGGTGCACCTGTTGATCTAGCAGATTATTTTGAATTTGTACTTACACCATCAGCCTCTTATAAAATTAACTTTGTAAGCCTTGTTTATACAGGCCAGGCATCGGGTTCAGGACCAACCGCTTTTGCGTTCCGCTCCAGCCTGGATGGTTTTGTTGGCGATATTGGTACCCCAATCGAAACGGGCGCCACCATCGACCTGTCGGGCGCCACTTATCAAAATATCACCGCTGCCATCACTTTCCGGTACTATGCCTCTGGTGCAGGCGCTGCAGCCGGTACATACAGCATCAATGACTTTACATTCAACGGCACGGTTATACCCACATTGCTGCCGGTAAGCATCATCAATTTTTCCGGGTATAAAGAAGGCAGCCGTAACCGGCTTCAGTGGACAACAGCCGCCGAAAACAATAACCTGGGCTTTGATGTGCAGCGGTCGGCGGATGGTGTAAACTATTTTACCATTGCCAATGTAAAAAGCCTTGCTGCAGGCGGCAACAGTACTTCTCCTTTAGTCTACAGCTTTACTGATAACGGAGTTACAGGCAGCAGGCAATATTACAGGTTGCGCCAGCTCGACCTGGGCGGCCAAACCAGGTTAAGCAGCATTGTGATTATCCGCGGCGAAAAGCCCGGTAAGCTGATGGTTGAAAGCATCTTCCCCAACCCGGCTCCTGCTGTGGCAAACATCATCGTGTCGGCACCGCAAAGTGGCAGCATCGCATTGATTACAACTGATATGAACGGACGTGTGGTGAACCGTAAATTGGTGCCAGTGGCAACCGGCAGCAATACAGTGCAGCTCAAGCTGGGTACGCTGGCTGGCGGCGTGTACATGCTGCAGGCAATTGGCAGCGATGGTGCAAAATCGGCCCCGGTAAGGTTAGTGAAGCAATAGTGTTCAATCCGGAAGTAAGATTGGAATATAGTACAAGGATAACTGCGGCAAGCGGTTGAAAACATAAACCTGCGGTTGTGTATAAAAGCACATGCCGCAGGTTTTAAAAAAAGTGACTTTTGAAATATAGTGTGTAGCGGGAATTTGACATAATTTGAATCCATGAGCCAGGATAAGATGGAGGATATATTAAAGAAAGGCAACTTTACTGATGCCTGGGAAGTTGCTGATGATAAGCGCCGCAGGGAATACCTTAAATTATCTCATACAGAACGCTTTCACCTGATGTGTCAACTGATGCGCAGGGGTATTATGCTAAGAAATGCCAGGGTAATACGGCCAAACGGATAATGAAACAAATTATTCCCGAACCTAAAATTTCCCCTTAAATGGCTTTCCTTTCTGCCGCCTATGCCCTATCTTTGCGGCAAATTTCAGGGATTGTATGGCATCTAACAGCATCAAATCATTACTGGCAGCGGTTTTCAGCCTTTTTTTAACGGTATTTTCGGCAAATGTGCTGGCGCAGCCACACCCTGCCCCGCATGATGAACCAGGAGGAACAGAAAAGAAGAAAGCCTTTGATGCCAATGAAGTAATTTTTGACCACGTATTAGATGCACATGAGTTCCATTTTATGACACTGAAGGGCGAAGATGGCCATGAAAAGCATGTTTCTATCTACCTGCCTGTACTGCTTTGGTCCAATACAAAAGGCTTTGTTTGCTTTATGTCGTCCAAACTGGCACATGGCGAAAGCCATGATGGGTACAAATTGGCAGGCAGAAAGATTGTTTCAGCTGATGCCAACGAAAAAATATTTGATTTTTCTTTAACACGTAATGTAGTGCAGATGATTCTGGCACTGATTATACTTGTTTGGATACTGCTGATAGTGGCCAAAAGGTACAAAAGCGGCCAGGGTGTTACCAGTGCCCCCAAGGGCATACAGAATGTAATAGAACCAATGGTCACCTTTGTACGGGACGAAGTAGCCATTCCCAACCTGGGCCACAAGTACAAAAAGTACCTGCCTTACCTGCTCACGGTTTTCTTTTTCATTCTTATCAATAATATTTTTGGATTGATACCCGGCACGGCCAACGTTACCGGCAATATAGCTTTCACTATAGTACTGGGGCTTATTTCATTGGTGGTGATACTGTTCAGCAGCAACAGGCACTACTGGGGGCATATTTTTAACCCGCCTGTACCCGGTGCCATGAAGCCCATTATTGCGTTGGTTGAATTTTTGGGAGCCGTATTCACCAAACCCGCATCATTAATCATTCGTCTTTTTGCCAACATGCTGGCGGGTCACATTATCATTATCTGTCTTATTTCACTCATATTCATTTTTGCCTCGTTGAGCAAAGTGGCAGGCTGGGGTTTTTCGCCCATTTCTGTAGCATTCTCGGTATTTATTTACCTGATAGAGATATTGGTGGCATTTATTCAGGCATTTATTTTTACCACGCTTACCGCAGTATTTATAGGGCAGGCGTTTGAAGGCGAGCATGAGCATGGTGATGCACATGCAAAAGCACATTAATCAAGTATTTTTTTAATCAATATAAAGCGACAAAGTATGACTTCACTTTTTGTAATGATGGACGCAATAGCAAATGCAGGTGGTGCAATCGGCGCTGGCCTGGCAGCTATTGGAGCAGGTATCGGTATTGGCCAGATTGGTAAAGGTGCTACCGAAGCCATTGCCCGTCAGCCGGAAGCTGTTGGCGACATTCGTTCTAATATGATTCTGACTGCTGCGTTTGTAGAGGGTGTGGCCCTTTTCGCAGTAATTGCAGGTATATTAGCAATGTTCGTGTAAAGCGTTTACTGCATCCAAAGCACAGGGCGGAGGATGCAGTATTTTTTTAACTGAATTTAAACTCTAAGTATATGGATTTACTCATACCAAGCTCCGGTCTTTTAGTATGGACGCTGCTTGTTTTTCTGATTGTGCTGTTTATTCTTAAAAAATTCGCCTGGAAGCCTATTTTAAAAGGGTTGAACGACAGGGAACAGTCAATTGCTGCATCACTGGATACTGCCGAAAAACTGAAAGTGGAAATGGCACAGATGAAAAGTGAAAACGAAACACTGATGACCAAAGCCCGTGAAGAAAGAGCTGTGATGCTGAAAGAAGCCAAGGAAACCAGGGACAAAATGATCAGCGAAGCTAAGGAAGCTGCCAAAGCCTCAGCTGCAAAAATTATTGCAGATGCACAGGCCATCATCAACCAGCAAAAAAATGCTGCCCTGATTGACCTGAAAAACCAGATTGGCAACCTGGTGGTGGAAGTAAGTGAAAAAGTAATCCGTCGTGAACTGGTTGACAAAGCCGGGCAGGAAAATTACATTAAGCAATTGGCTTCAGAAGTAAAATTAAATTAATCAACCGACGCTTGTTTGCACATTTGCAAATTGGCATATTTGTACATTTATAATGAACAATCCACGCTTAGCAACGAGGTACGCAAAAAGCTTACTGGATCTGGCAACAGAGCAGGGGCAGGTTGATGCGGTGTATGCAGATATGAAATTCCTGCAGGGGATATTCAAAAGCAATCCCGACTTTACTGCAGTACTGCGCAGCCCAATTATTAAGGCTGATAAAAAAGGTAAAATTGTAGAAGCGGTTACCACCGGCAGAATCAGTACCCTTGCAGCAGCTTTTAATACCCTGCTGATGAAAAAAGGCCGGGAAGAAAACCTGCCGGAAATTGCTGGTGCATTTATTGAACAATACAACAGCATCAACGGCATACGTAAGGTTAAATTAACTACCGCAACTCCAATTACTGAGGAGTTAAAAAATGCCATTCTTACCCAGGTAAAGGGCGATACCCCAGCTGGTAAGATAGAGCTGGAAACCGCAGTAAAAGATGAGTTGATAGGAGGGTTTGTGCTGGAAACAGGCGGCACCCTGGTAGATGCCAGTATACTGCGTGACCTGAAGGACATCAGGAAACAGTTCATGAACAACGATTATATTCACAAGCTAAGATAAGAGAGTGATAAAAGATTAAGTGAAACGGCCTCAAAAGGGCCGTTTTCAGTTTCTAAAGCCTGTTGTGGTGCTGCATTTGTATCCAGCGCAGGAATAAGGCTTTTTCATGCAATTTTCTTTTTAAAACAGCTCCATTTTTTTGCCATTCCGCCCCCGTTGCCATACCTTTGCACCCTGAAAAAAGGGGTTTGTGCCGGAATTTTGCTGAATAAAGTGTTGCTGTACAAGTGAGTGACACAACCAAAGCCCGGGAAAGTACAAATGTCCGTTTCATAATCATTAAAATCAGTCATATTTACTTTTATGGTAGAAATTAAACCGGATGAGATATCGGCGATACTGCGCCAGCAGCTCAGTAACTTTAATGTATCGGCCAGCCTGGAAGAAGTAGGCACCGTATTGCAGGTGGGTGATGGTATTGCCCGTGTATATGGGCTTAACAATGTACGCTCAGGCGAACTTGTTGAGTTCAGTAATGGTGTTAAAGCAATTGCCCTTAACCTGGAAGAAGACAATGTGGGTGTGGTATTGATGGGTGACAGTAAGCAAATTAAAGAAGGCGATATAGTAAAGCGTACCGGCCAGATTGCTTCTATAAAAGTAGGAGACGGTCTTGCTGGTCGTGTAATTAATATGCTGGGTGAGGCCATTGATGGAAAAGGCCCCATAACTGGTGAACTGTATGAAATGCCACTGGAGCGTAAGGCTCCTGGTGTAATTTTTCGTGAGCCGGTAAAAGAACCCCTGCAAACAGGTATTAAAGC
>JANMDL010000560.1:0-6730 GCA_031376295.1 Chitinophagales bacterium | reverse complement strand
CAATCTGAACTGTTTCTCAGCCTTCCGCAAATTTATATAGCATCTTACCTTAATGTCACGCCTGAAACATTCAGTGCCTTAAAAAGAAAAATGATGTAAGTTGTTTTATTCTTAACTGCTGCTGTTGTCATTTTTTCCTGCCGTTTTTCTGCGGTGCCTTTATTATGTAATCGTAAGGCCTTTAATTATTGTATCGTAAGAAATTTTCTTTTTTTATATTTTTTAAAATACCCCGGTAATATTCAATACTGATTTACCTATTTTACAGGCTGAAACATTCAGTTGGCATTTGATCACCGGCACTTAAATTATTTTTATTTTTTTGATCCTGATTGTTGGTTTTACCGGATATATGCATAGACATAAATCCAGAAAAACCACACCAGGAGATGCATGTAAATACCGGTTGTGTAAGTGGCCTATGGCAGTAATTTAATGCTGCTTTGGTTGCCGGGCAATGCAGGTATTACAGTAAGGGGTGCGTAGCAATATGCACTCCTTTTTTAATGCATGATGGCCGATTGTGCATTTTTACCAGGGTGTTTGTAAAATGCAGTTTGCCTCTTATTGCGGCAGCATCTTAAGAAATCATAAGGAATGAAATTATGATTTGATAAGAAAATATTTTTTTTATGCGCTTCAGCCAATATTGTGCAACGCTGCCCGTTATTTTGCCATCTGCTGTTAAATGATCAATGCAATTCAGCCGCATAACAGCAACAGAAAAAAGTAAAAGCAGAATACGTGAGGGGAAACGAAATAGTAAAAATCTGACATCAGTATAAAGAAGGTTACAGTTTAATTAGAGGTTGAATTAGGGCCAGCAACGGGGTGTATAGCAATATGCACCCCTTTTGCATTTGAACGGGTTCATGCAAATGAGACGGCGCAGGCATGGGGTAATGGCGAATATTCCACCCTCACATTTTGTTGTCGCAGTCGTTTCGCCGCATACTATTTCTGGTTAAAAATAATTGCTGCTAAACCCTGCTGTCTTAATCCATATCATCAGCATACAGCCATAGGCAGGGTCTCGCAGAAAGATTGTAATATTTTGCAACGTATCATGGCGAAGACCCTGCTGTAACAGAGTAAGCCTCAGCCCTGTGCCATTTTTAATTTTTAATTCTTCATTTTTAATTGTTTTCTGAATCCAGTTAAAGCAGCAAACTGCCGTAAGTACATCACCGTATCTCTTACTTATTTTTTGGTATGCCGGTAAAAGTAAAATAGTATCTTTATCCTGATACAGCAGGCCATAAAACACTGCAGAATAACGGTATGACAAAAGAAACAGCTATAAAAATATTTGAGGATAAAAAAGTAAGAACCATTTGGGATGCGGAACAGGAAAAGTGGTATTTTTCTGTTATTGATGTAATTGAAGTATTAACTGGCAGCCCCAGGTCAAGAAAATATTGGAATGCATTAAAAACAAAGCTTAACACAGAAGGAAGTGAGTTGTCCCAAAACATGGGACAACTGAAAATGCAATCAGCTGATGGGAAGTTTTATTTGACGGATGTAGCCGATACCGAGCAGCTTTTCAGGCTGATACAGTCCATTCCCTCGCCCAGGGCAGAACCATTCAAGCTTTGGCTGGCAAAGATAGCAGCCGAACGGCTGGATGAAATGGAAGATCCCGAATTGAGCATTGACAGGGCTTTAGAGCAGTATCTCCAACTGGGCTATTCAGAAAACTGGATTAATCAGCGCCTGAAAAGCATAGAAATACGCAAGGAGCTGACTGATGAGTGGAAAAGCAGGGGATTGAAAGAAGGAGTACAGTTTGCCACGCTTACCGATATTATCACCAAAGCCTGGGCAGGTAAAACCACCAAAGAGTATAAAATTTTAAAGGGCCTGAAAAAGGAAAATCTCCGGGATAACATGACCAACACTGAACTGATACTGAATATGCTTGCTGAAGCATCCACCAAAGATATTTCTCAGGCCGTAAAGCCTGAAACTTTTGATGACAGCAAAAAAGTGGCTGCGCAGGGCGGCAATGTAGCCAGGGTAGCTATGAAAGAACTGGAGGCTAAAACCGGTAAAAAAGTGGTAACAGCTATCAATGCCAAAGCTGCTTTGGGCGATAAAAAAACGCCAAAAATGGTTGAAGCTGGAAAAGGAAGTGCAAAATAAGCATTTACATTTCAGCGGGGGCGCTGCATGCTGCTATGGGTTAAAAATAATTGCTGTGAAACCCTGCTGGAACTAAAAAAGCTCCGCACAAATGCAGAGCTTTTTTACAAACGGATCTGCTATAGCGGCCTTGCAGCAGCGCTAAACACAAAGGCTTGATACTTAACATTCGTACGGGTTAACTCCGTGAGAAGCATATTGCAGTAAATACCCGCAGGTGAAGTGCCGGAA
This sequence comes from Chitinophagales bacterium, assembly GCA_031376295.1. GTDB lineage: Bacteria > Bacteroidota > Bacteroidia > Chitinophagales > Chitinophagaceae > Ferruginibacter. Next base: position 4,354 of record JANMDL010000560.1, on the reverse strand, counting down.
CTTGTAATTGGCCATCCGGTATTACCGTAAACGGCACCGGGCGTTCCCACTGGCCCGCCAAAAGGCTGTACTATCAGGCCAATTACTTTAAAGTGGGTACTTACTCCAAAATAATTATTACTGCTCAGTGTTTGTTTCCGCAAAAGCAGGCCCCGGCCAAAGTCATCTGTATAAAACCTGATGGGATTTTTAAGATGACCTACTTCATCAGTATGAATATACAAAGCTAAGTAGGGCAGGGGTTGCAGTATCACCCTGTCTGCAGGTGAAGTTGCAGCAGACCTGATGCCAATGTATATCACTTTGTTTTCATCGGCTGGCGCAATAGCAGCTGCGGCTGAAGCGCCCTGTTGCGATTGATTACCGGTAACAGGCTGTTGATTACCGGTAGTAATGCGGAATTGCTCCCGGGTTATTTTTTTAACAGCCTCTTCATCATTACCCGATATCAGCAACGTAAAGGTATTTTTGCCACCTGCATCATTCAGGGGTATTTCTTTTTTAAATGCACCAGGGGCTTTAAATGCTGCAGCATCATGGCCAGTTGCTGCAGGAGGCTGAATTATTTCTTCGTTCTTTTTACAGGAAGCATGCAACAGGGCTATGCTTACACAGGCGAGCACAGTGGCTCTTGTCATTACAAGTTTCATACAATTTTAATTTAAAAATGGTACTGGTTTTTACGGTGTTGCTTTAGCAGCGGCATCCGTCCGTAACCGGCAAAAACGGGTGTAATGTGGTACCAACAATTTCTTCCAAACCTGCTCACCATCCGGATTGCTGAGCGCTATGATTCAAACGGGAAGGGTTGTTTTTTTGTTACACGGGGTTTGTTAAAAGAAAAAAACGTTATCGCAATCATTTGATTTACAACTAATAACAAGGGAAAATAATACAGGCTGCTGCGCCCGGTTAGGTTTCTTATGTTCCGTTTCAGCGGGGTTTCCGCCAAATGCTGTAATATTTTATCGGGTATCATGGTGAATACCCGCTACAACCAACAAAGCGCTCTCAGCAATCGAGTAAAACCTCAACCTGGGGCATTTTTAATTTTTAATTCTTCATTTTTAATTGATTTCACCCGTTCCAGCGGGGTTTTCGCCGCATACTGCTTTGCTGTAAAAGGAATTACTGCGAAACCCTGCTGCCTGGAAACATCGCAGCCAGCATTTGGCCATCGGTAGGGTCTCGCCGCAAGGTTGTATTATTTTATGGAGTATTATGGCGAAGCCCCAAGAGCTTACAGCAATCGAATAAACCCCAACCATGGGGCATTTTTAATTCTTCATTCTTCATTTTTAATTGAATTTTGGCACCCCTACTTACTCCGTATCGCCACCACCGGATCCAATTTAGCCGCACGTACAGCTGGGATAATACCCGACAAAATACCCACCACCAAACAAATAACAATTGTGGTAACCAGCATGGGCAGCGACACATACACCGGAAATTCGAGCGGCCCGGAGAGGATAAGCGTTAATATATACACGAAGATGAGGCCGAAAAAGCCACCGATGATGCAGAGGATGGTGGCTTCGGTAAGGAATTCGAACAGGATGCTTGCCTTTTTAGCGCCAATGGCTTTTTTGAGACCGATTACATTGGTACGCTCCTTTACAGTTACAAACATGATATTGGCAATACCAAACATACCCACAATAAGGCTAATGCCGCCGATAAAACCCCCTACAATATTAATGGTAACAAAAAAGCCGGTAATGGCCTTGCTGAAGGCTTCCACACTGTTGAGCGAGAAATTATCTTCCCTTGTAGGTGGCAGGCGGCGCACCTGGCGCATGATGCCACGCAGCTCATCCATCAGGGCGGCTGGTGTTACTTTATCCTTGCCCTTTACAATTATTACCGGGTTGCTGAATTTGGGCTCAAATAACTGGTTGCACAGCTTGTAAGAAATCATCACACAGTTATCATAATCCCAGCCGATAAAATTCTTGCCTTCTTTTTTAATAACACCTACCACAGTTATTTTTTTACCGTTTACATCTATCTGCTTGCCAATGGCTCTGCCTGTGCTGCCAAATAGTTTTTCGGCATTGTCGAACCCGATAAGGCACACATTGCTGCCATTGTTAAACTCGGCATTGCTGATGTAACGCCCATGCTCAAAATTGAGGGGCTGTATGGCGGTTTGCGATTCGATGATGCCGTAGATGGAAGAGTTTTGCACCATATCGTCCTTGTAACCGATATTGCCGCCAGTGCGCAGCAAAAAAGACACTTCGCCGGTAAGCTGCGATCTTTCTTTCACCAATCCCGTTTCTTCCAGCGTCATTTCGGGCCTGGCCCTGAATTTCCACATGGGTTTGTCGGGGCCGCCGCTGTACTCCCATTTGTCAATGTAAATGGTATTGCTGCCCAGTGAGTTTACTTCGTTCTGTATATTGCGTTCCAGGCTGTTTACCGTGGCCAGCACACCAATGATGCAGAAAATGCCAAAGGCGATACCAGTAAGGGAGAGTGCGGTACGCAGTTTGTTCACCTTCAGTTCCTGGAAAGTGAGCTTGAGCGAATTGCGCAGTATGTTGAACGATTTACGCATGTATCAAAATTTGGTAATGCCTCAGTTTAAGTATTTGCAAAAAAGCAACACCACAGCTTATTTTTTTATGCCACAGAAAGCACTGAAACACATAAAATACAAAAACAGTACTCAGGTGGCATTACTTATTATTTTACAATTTTTTATGCCACAGAATACACTAACACACAGAAAAATGCAAAACAGTGCTTCTGTGTTTCAGTGGCAATATTTATCATTATTGAAACTGTGGCATTACTCAAAATTACGGTATCCCCTGCAAATAGAGTGATATTATAGTTAAATGGATGTTACCCTATTTAACTGGCTGCAAACCGCATCACCCAATAACCTACCTTTGCACGCAATATGACTTCCAAAGAAAGAATGATTCTCATTTTACTGGCAGCCCTCAACTTCACCCATATCCTCGATTTTATGATTATAATGCCGTTGGGCAATTACCTGATGCCATACTTCAATATATCGGGGCAAAAGTTCAGCGTAATTGTGGCGGCTTATTCTATCAGTGCCTGTGTGGCCGGGTTAATCGCTTCTTTTTTTGTGGATAGGTTTGATCGTAAAAAAGTATTGCTGTTTGGTTACATTGGTTTTTTGGCGGGTACCATACTCTGTGGCTTTGCACCATCGGCCAACCTGCTGCTGGCTGCCAGAATTGTTGCAGGCCTGTTTGGCGGGCTGATTGGCGCACAGGTGATGAGCATTGTGGCCGATACCTTTCCTTACGAGCGCAGGGGCCAGGCTATGGGCTACCTGATGACGGCTTTTTCAATTGCTTCGGTAGTGGGTGTGCCGCTTGGCTTGTACCTGGCAAATAAACTAAGCTGGCACGCACCTTTTTTACTGGTGGGCGGCCTGGGTATACTGCTTATTCCACTGCTGATACGCTATATACCTTCTATGACGAAACATATAACAGGGCATAAAGGGGAAAGACCAAACCCCATTGTCAATTTTATTTCTATCTTCCGCAACAACAGGCAGGTACTTGCTTTAACGCTGGCGGGCAGCCTGATGATGGGTCATTTTCTCATCATCCCCTTTATTAACCCCTTTATGGAGTTTAATGTTGGCTTCACCAAACAGCAAACGCAGTTCATTTATATGGTGGGAGGTATTGCCACCCTTATCAGTGCACCCTTATCCGGCAGGCTGGCCGATAAAATAGGTAAGCTGAAACTGTATACCATTGCCGCCATCGTATCACTGCCTCCCATATTTCTTATCACCAATATGCCGGCGATACCTTTTTATTATGTGCTGGCGGTTACGGGCTTTTGGTTTGTAGCGGCCAATGCAAGAAGTGTTACATCATCGGCCATGGTAAGCGGGGTGGTGCCGCCAGAAAACAGGGGCAGCTTTATGAGCCTTAACTCTTCCATACAGCAGATGTGTACCGGTATTGCGGCACTGGTGGCCGGTTTTATTATTGTTACCGATAAGGCCACACAAAAAATTACGCATTATTCCTGGGTAGGCTACCTCAGCCTGCTGGTTATCGTCATCTGTATTTTTCTTGGCCGCAAGCTGGGCGAAGGCAAAGAGTAAGTGCAACGTTTTTGACTATTGCATTGTCATCCTTAAAAATCCGTTTAATAAAAGCATTGTTTTATGAAAAAGAAACGCTTATTTTTTGCAATACTGATATTTGCCTGCACAGCTATTCATGCACAGGTAAAATGGAGTGCCAATGCGGGGATCATAAGTACCAATAATTACCTTAGCGAAAAATTAACAGGAAGCCCCTCTTACACCAGCCGCACAGGTTTTACCATTGGTGGTGCAGCAACC
>JANMDL010000540.1:0-6617 GCA_031376295.1 Chitinophagales bacterium | reverse complement strand
AACAACCCATTTTCGTTAAATCATCTAAATACATTACATCCTCATAATACTCTTTCATTTTTTTATTATAAGAGTTTTCATTTTTAGTAAGAACAAGAGTATGTGGCGAGCCTTTTTTTATAGTGCTGCAGTTGATGTCCAGTTTGTAATTGGTGATATAATTTTCTACCCGGGAACGCATATCCTGCGCTGCCCTGTATTCAAAAACTTTAGCTGACCCGTCATTACAAAACTGATAAAGTAATTTTTGAAAATCATCAGCAGCCTTTTGATCAGGATAATATCTTTTCCATGAAGGTTCCCTGTAAGGTTCCAGACAGGTGAGCTCTTTTAACAAATCAAGAACAAGATGTATTAATCCTTTAAGTAAATCATTGCTGCTTTTAGTTTTTTCAAAAATGGGTTTGAAATTTTTATAAACCATCTCCCGGTTAATCAATTGCCTGAATACATTTAGTACAGGCTCTGTTTTTCCGCCATAGAAATCGCCAAGCTCTATTAATTGACTGATGATGTTACTGTTGTCAGCATCTGGGTACGTACTTTCCCAGTCATACTTATTCGTTTTAATCTGCCCGGGCAACAGCGCTATTAATTCATCTTCAATTATTTTTATTTTTTGAATCAATTGCTCATTCCTTTTCTTGTAAATTGCTGTCCAGACTTCTATCCATTTAATATAAACGGGTGCTTTTAAGTCTTTGTATGTAGCTGCAGCCAATGTCTTAATCTCATTTAAAGCAAGCATCTTTAAAAAAGTAAATAATCTGCCGGCAGAAAAAGCTCCGAAATAATAGGCCACTATATTTGCATATAATTCATTTGCGGAAAAAGCAATCACCTTCTTTTCAAATATTTCCAGTAAGGCATCCGGATTAACCTCATCTTTTCGCAATGACTTTGTATCAATTGAATGCAAAATATTTATGGCATTCACTGGATCAGCAGGCGTGGTATTCAGGAAGTATTTCAGCCAGGCTATTTTACAATAATTGTTGCCCTGGTACAGTGCTGGGAGAATGGTGTCAAATGGAGAGATGACCAATAATGCGTTATGGTACCAAAATTGCACTTCCGGGCCATAATTTCCCATATATCCCTCTGCCTGCCGCTCATAGGGCTCTTCATTGCTATAGTCTTTTGAATTAATCATTTGAAAAGAATCCTCCTGAATGCCGGTTAAAGAGGGGTATTCGCTATTGCACCAATAATCAATACTGGTGCTTTCATCATATACTTCTCCAATTTCTGTTGTTTCCGGATCGATATCGTCATTGTAATAACCACGCCCCGATTCTTCCCCGGCGCCAATAATGTGATGGGTTAACAAACCTAAATTATAATACCAGCCTGATTTTTCTGCAACTGTTTTAATTATTTCAACCGTTACTAAATCATTCCCTTTTAAATTTTGCCACGAAAAATTTTCTGGTGTGTATTGGTGCTCCAGCACAATTGCCAGGGGCTTCTGAAAAAAAGACGGATCTAAGCCGCTGAAATAATGATACAGTTTGCTGACGTGTGCGGATGATACAAATGGTTTTGGATTAACGGAACCGCCTTTTTTTATGAGATTATATACCAACGCTATCCGGTATCCATTTGTTACAGGTAAGATCGCATGTTCACAATCGGCATAAAATGATACAAAGTTAATGTCGTATGGTGCTTTGCTTACATCTATTGTTTCTGTTTTCCCGTCAAAATAAATCTCAAATTCCCCTCCTTCATATATTGAGGGCAACACAATCACTAAGGTGGCAAACATTCCCTTTTCCCGTTCAGTATCCTGGTGCCTGGCAAAAAAACTCCCTTTTTCATATACCAGCAATTTATACAGTTCGGCCTTTACATTTACCTCATGTATCCCTAAATCTGATTTTACGGTTTGTACAATTTCGTTAAGCAGTTCAGACCACTTTGGTGATTTTATTTCAACAGCTTCGGTATCTACTTCCCAGGTATCCCTGATATTTGTATCAACAATTGTTTTTGATCCTTTACCGAAAGGAGCTTGTTTAGCCTGCCTGATAATTTTTTTTGCTGTAGCTTCTATTAGTGGAAAAGGGACTTCTCCAACTCCTTTTATATGAAGCCCGGGTATGATAAATGATTTATTGCCTGTGGAATAATACTTTGAATTGCCATTTATGCCGTTTATAAATTCGGTAACGTCTTTGGTTATTTGTTGAAAATTCATACACAAATTTAAACCTTAGTTCCGCTTGATTTTACTGAATGTTTAAAAAAATTTCCCATTCACCAGGCAAGCTGGTTATATCTTTTTGATAAGCCTTTTGTTTTTACCTTTGCCAAAGCCTCACAAAATCAGCTATTTTTCTTAAATCTTCCATAAAATGGTTCAACATTTCGCCGCTATTCTCCACCAAAAGTCCCCGGCTAACTACCGGGTTTTTTTATGATTTTCACCAAAATCAGGAAATGCACACTAGCTTATATTCATTTCTGGGTTAAAAGATACATCTAAGGAGGCTGCACTAAAAAATCAGTTTAAACAAATACCTGCTTGCACTGTTATGTATTCGAGTCAAAATGAGTATAGTAACGCTTATATTTCCGCATCAACTTTTCAAGGCTAATCCCGCTGTTGCGGCCGGGCGCAAAGTGTACTTAGTGGAAGAATATTTGTTTTTTAGCCAATACCAGTTTCATCAGCAAAAAATACTGTTTCACCGGGCATCAATGAAAGCATACGCTGCGTACCTGGCAGACACAGGCATTGCGGTGGAATATATCGAGGCCATAAGCCCATTGCACGACATAAGGGAACTGATTGCCCATTTGTACAAACAAAAAGTAACCGAACTGCATGTTGCAGAAGTGGCCGACAACTTTCTGCACAAACGGATTGTATCTGCCTGTGGCAAAAAAAATATCCGCTATGTGCTATACCCTACTCCCAATTTTTTAAATACCCCTGAAGCCGTAAAGCTCTACTTTGATCGCAAGAAAACCTATTTTCAAACAGGTTTTTACACAGAGCAGCGCAGGCAAAGAAATATACTGCTGGATGAGGCGGGCAACCCTGCCGGTGGCCAATGGACGTATGATAGCGATAACCGCAAGAAATTTCCTGAAAATGAAGGGGTGCCGGTACTGCAAACGCCGTCCGAAAATGAATTTGTGCAGGAAGCCAGGCAATATGTGGCGCAACATTTTGCCGAAGGGTATGGCAGCACGGCACATTTTATGTACCCAACTGACTTTGCCGGAGCAGAAAAATGGCTGGATGATTTTTTAAAAGAACGGTTTGAAAAATTTGGTATTTATGAAGATGCCATTGTGGCCAGCGAAACTGTGCTGCACCACTCCGTTATCAGTCCGTTGCTGAATGCCGGGCTGCTGCACCCGCAGGATATTATTGATAAAGCTATTGCTGCTGCCGCAAAATACAACGTGCCACTCAATTCGCTGGAGGGCTTTGTACGGCAGGTGCTGGGCTGGCGGGAATTTATAAGGATTGTATATGAACGGGAGGGCAGCAAGCAGCGCACTACCAATTACTGGGGCTTTACCCGAAAAATACCACCGAGTTTCTGGACGGGTACCACCGGCATACCGCCCATTGATCATACCATTAAAAAAGTACTGCAAACAAGCTATTGCCACCACATTGAACGGCTGATGGTGCTGGGCAATTTTATGCTGCTGTGCGAATTTGACCCCGATGAAGTCTATCGCTGGTTTATGGAACTGTTTATTGATGCATACGACTGGGTAATGGTACCCAATGTATATGGTATGACGCAGTTTGCCGATGGCGGCCTGATGACCACCAAGCCATACATAAGCGGCAGCAACTATTTAATGAAAATGAGCGATTATGCAAAGGGGCCCTGGCAGGCAGTATGGGACGGGCTGTTTTGGCGGTTTATGCACGTACACCGCAGCTTTTTTTTACAAAATCCCCGGCTGGGTATGCTGGTGAATACATACGATAAAATGACAGCCGAAAAACAAAGCACCCACCTGCACCATGCGGAGCAATTTTTAAACAGCTTAGACCAGCATGGATAAACAGCCTGTTAACATAGTATGGTTCAAAAGAGACCTGCGGCTGCTGGATCACCAGCCACTGCAGAGGGCAGCAGAAAGTGGAGAACCCGTATTACTTATTTATTTTTACGAACCCACCCTGATGCAGTACGCTGATAGCGATATACGGCACCACCGTTTTGTGCAGCAATCCATTGCCGACCTTAACCAGCAGTTACATCCACACCATCATCACATTTACACTATACACAGCGAAGTGATACCAGCTTTGCAGCAATTGTTGACACATTACCGAATAGGGGCAATTTTTTCGCACCGGGAAACGGGTAACAGCCTTAGCTATCAGAGGGATATTGCCGTAGCGGCGTTTTGCCGGGCAAATGGTATTTTGTGGGCAGAATATGCCACGAATGGTATTATCCGCCCATTGAACAACAGAAAAGATTTTACTAAAAAGTGGCTGCATACCATGACGGAACCTATGTACGAAGTAAACCTTGCCAGTATTACAACGATTACCCTGCCTGGTGATATACTGCCGTTTTATACCGCTGTTTATATTCCAGACGGGGTGATGCAACCCGGCGGTGTTACTGCTGCTGAAAAATACCTGCACAGTTTTTTATACGACCGTAAAAGTAATTACAGCCGCCATATATCCAAACCGGAGCAGAGCCGCAAAAGTTGCAGCAGGCTGTCGCCCTACCTTGCGTGGGGCAACCTGAGCATGAAGCAGGTATACCAGGCCAGCCTGAAGGCGATGTTAGTTACCGGCGACAAACGGAATATTTCTTTTTTTATCAACCGCCTGCACTGGCACTGTCATTTTATTCAAAAGTTTGAAACGGAATGCCGCATGGAATTTGAAAACCTTAATACTGGTTTTGATGGTATCCGTACTGAGCCGGATCCGGCATTGGTAACCGCCTGGCAAACAGGGCAAACGGGCTACCCGCTGGTAGATGCTTGTATGCGCTGCGTTGTACACACAGGCTACCTCAATTTCAGGATGCGCAGTATGCTGGTATCTTTTTTTACGCATCACCTGTGGCAACCCTGGCAGGCAGGCGTACATTTTTTGGCCAGGCAGTTTTTAGATTACGAGCCGGGCATACATTACCCGCAGTTTCAGATGCAGGCCGGTACTATGGGGGTAAACACCATCCGCATTTACAACCCGGTAAAGCAGGGGCAGGAGCATGATACAGTGGGTGAGTTTGTAAAAAAATGGGTGCCGGAATTAACAACTGTGCCACCTGAACACATTCACCAGCCATGGCTTATGACAGTGGCGGAACAGTTGATGTACAAAACGATACTGGGTAAAGATTATCCGCAGCCAGTGGTGGATTTGAAAACCAGCAGTAAATATGCAAGGGTACATTTATGGGGTACAAAAAAATCACCCGCTGTGAGAGAGAAGAATGAGCAGATATTAAAAGTGCATACCAAGCGCAAAACAGCAAAAGAAGCGCCTTTGCAACTGAACTTTAACAATATGGAGCCATGAAGCAGGTTAAGAAAGAAAACCTGCCGGTGAAAGTTTGTGTGGTATGCAACAGGCCCTTTACCTGGCGTAAAAAATGGGACAAGGTATGGGACAGTGTAAAATATTGCAGCGACCGTTGCCGGAACAGTAAGAAAAATTAATATGGAAGCAATCGTATTTAGTACAGCAGATATTGACAGAATTATAGAAATGGCGTGGGAAGACCGCACCAGTTTTGAAGCTATTGAAATACAGTTTGGCTTGCCGGAAAAAGCGGTAATTGAGCTGATGCGCCGGGAAATGAAGCCCGCCAGCTTTAAAATGTGGCGCAAACGTACCAATGGGAGGGTTACCAAGCATGATGCTTTGCGCAGCGCAAACGTTAACCGGTTTAAATGCAGCAGGCAAAAAACAATATCTGGTAATAAAATTTCAAAAAGATAAATGCAGTTTACTACAGACTACAAAAGTATTATTGAGCGCATTGACCGTATTAACCCTGTACAATATGCCCGAACAAGAAATTTTATTGACGGAGCCGTTACCTGTCTGTCTCCCTACTTGTCAAGAGGCGTTATCAGCCTGCCGCAAGTAAGAGATGCGGTGCTGGCTAAGTACAAATTTTACGAGGCAGAAAAACTGTTGCAAGAACTGGCCTGGCGGGAATACTGGCAACGGGTATGGCAGTCTGTTGGCGATGGGATATTTACTGATTTGCGGCAGGAACAGGCAGCAGCTACACATAAGAAATTGCCCGTAGCATTGCAGCAGGCCACCACTGGCATTGATGCAATAGATAACAATATCCGGTTGCTGTACCAAACTGGTTATATGCACAACCACTTAAGAATGTATATTGCCTCCATTGCCTGCAACGTCGGGCAGGCACATTGGCTGCAGCCTTCCCGATGGCTGTATTACCATTTGCTGGATGGCGACCTTGCCAGTAACAGCCTTAGTTGGCAGTGGGTGGCGGGTACTTTCTCCTCTAAAAAATATTACTGCAACCAGGATAATATCAACAAATACAGCAAAACACAACAAAGGGCTACTTTTTTAGATACAGGATATGAATCACTGATTGAAATGGAACTGCCAGAAGCATTAAAGC
>JANMDL010000428.1:0-1998 GCA_031376295.1 Chitinophagales bacterium | reverse complement strand
GGATAAGTTCATAAAGTATCTCAATGAAATCCTATCGGGATTCAAGCAGATTGTGATGGACCGCAGAAAGGGTACAGAGATAAAGGATAAGCACATAGCTGCAGCACTGGACAGTACGGTGGCACTCAATAAAAAAGCACTTGTTTCATATCTCAATAACCGTGTTATCGGCCAGCTTAGTTTTTATGTTTTCATCGGGTTGCTATTACTGTTTCTTGGAAAAATGCTGCACGTTCCGCCGGTAACAATTGTAAGTTTTGTATTTACGGTGCTTTTTGTTTTTGGACCAATAGAAACAACCATTGTTTTACTGCCAGGTATTTCGCAGGCATCGGCTTCCTTAAAAAGGTTGTCCTCGCTAGAGAAAGATCTTACAGAAGTAGAAACAGAGGAAACAGAGGTTAAAGAATTGCTTGTTTTTGAAGAACTCAGCATGAAGGAGATGACTTACAGTTATGCCAGTAGTGAGGGAGGAGAAAAACCCTTCCAGGTGGGACCGCTCAATTTCAGGCTCGAAAGGGGAAGTGTAATTTTCATCTGCGGCGGTAATGGCAGTGGAAAAACCACATTTGTGAATTTATTAACAGGGCTGTACAGCAGCAGCAGTGGTGCCATTTTTGTAAACGGGAAAAAAGAAAACCCCCAGTCGCCCGCCTACAGGAATCTGTTTGCCCCGGTATTCAGCGATTTTCATTTATTTGAAGAGTGTTTTGGCATGCCCCAGGCCGATCCGGTTAAAGTACAGGAATACCTTAAGTTGTTCGAACTGGATACCAAAGTGTCATTTGACAACAACAAATTTACAACAGTTAATCTTTCGGCAGGCCAGCGGAAACGGCTGGCGCTGATATCAGCAATGCTTGAAAAGAAACCTGTATTGGTGCTGGATGAATTTGCAGCCGACCAGGATCCACAGTTCCGCAAAAAGTTTTACACTGATATTATTGACTATATCATTAAAGAAGGCTTTACAATTGTAGCTGTAACACACGATGATCATTATTTCAGCTGTTGCGACAGTATTTTTAAAATGGATGATGGTATGTTACAGGTTATCGGCAAAGAAAGCCTGCTCGCCTTGCAACCTGCACTCGTTTAAAATTTTTGTGTAACACCCTTGAAAAACTACTTTATTTTATAATCCTTCCAGTATGAATACGGCATACAGGCACCCTTGCCATTGCTTACTTTTTCTGTACCAGTATTTTTTACAATTAACAATTTTAAGAACCAAAAAAAACTTCAATTATCATGGGAGTAAATATTATCGGCATTTCAGCCTTTTTCCACGACTCAGCCTGCTGTATTATAAAAGACGGACAACTTGTAGCTGCAGTGGAAGAAGAACGCTTTACACGTATTAAAGCAGATCCATCAATACCAAAAAATGCAGTACGGTATTGCCTCGACCAGGCGGGTCTTACCTTACAGGACATTGATTGCATTGCCTACTATGAAGACCCGGGCAAAAAGCTGGCAAGACAGCTTTGGAGCGGGGTTTTGGGCAGTAAGGAGGAATTTCTTAAAAAGCTTGACCCGCACATGGTGGAAAGACAGATAAAAGATATACTGGGCTATGACGGGCCGGTAAAATTTGTTGACCATCACCTCTCTCATGCTGCAAGCAGTTTTTATTTCTCGGGCTTTTCTGAAGCTGCTATTCTTACAGTAGATGGAGTGGGCGAATGGGCTACCACTACTTACGGTACGGGCCGTAATGGCAAAGTGGAAATTTTTGAAGAAGTACAATTCCCTGATTCACTCGGCCTGCTGTACAGTACCATTACGAGCTACCTGGGCTTTGGGGTGAATGATGGGGAATATAAGGTAATGGGACTGGCTCCTTATGGACAAGCGCTGTACAAAGATAAGATACGGCAGCTTATTACCATGAAAGAGAAAGGCCAGTATGAGCTTGACATGAAATACTTTGGATACATGACCACCAATTGCATGTATACAGAAGCACTGTGTGAACTGTTTGGCAAACCCGCGAGG
>JANMDL010000500.1:0-4163 GCA_031376295.1 Chitinophagales bacterium | reverse complement strand
ATGGGATAGGTGGGGTTTGGTGTAGTAGTTTGTACAGTATCTTTTGAGCAGGACAGGAAAACCATAAGTGACAATAAAATAGCAGATGCTGCCGCAAATTTTTTAATTGATTTCATAAACGGAAAACTGGTTTTTATAATTCGTGATAATATAATTGCGAAGATATAGGTTTTTCAGAGAATGCCAGATGCACCCTGATTGCAATTGATTGTCATACAATAATCAGCTCTTAGTATAGTATCTTTTACTGATGTTTTAGCTGTTCCCGGTACCATTCAATTGTTTGAGTATAAAATTTTATATGTTGCTGCGCCGAAATGGTGATGTTAAAATGGTCAGAAACTGATTGATACCCGGCCAAAGCCAGTTTGTTACGCAGTTCATCATCCCGCAGTAATAATAATATTGCATCAGCAATAGAGGCCGTATCATCCGGGTTTACGAGCAGCCCGTTTTGCCCATGTGTAACCAGTTCGGGACCTGAACTTTTTTCTGTAAATATAACAGCACACCCAGCCGCCATGGCTTCCAGCGGTGCAATGGAAAAGCATTCTGAGTAAGACGGAAAAACCGCAGCAGTTGCCCCGGCCAGCGCAGCCAGCAATACCTCTCTGTTTACATGCCCGTGAAAAACAACTGATTCCAATGCTGCGGCACCTGGTATATTTTTTAACTGTTTAACCGGTCCTTTGCCATACAGGTGCAGTACAGCATCAGGGCATTGGTGGTGTACCATGTTCCAGGCATGCAGCAATGCATGTACACCCTTAGGCTTAGAATGTGCACCTGCAAAAATGATGGTATTCTTCTGTGCCGGAATATTTGCAGCAGGAGGAATAGCAATGCAATTATACAAAACGGTAACGGGTTTGTTCAGGCTGAATAGCGCTGTTACTTTTTCAGCAGTATATCGGCTCACCGAAGATAGCGCATCTGCCCTTTTCAGCAATGCCTGCTCTGCTTTATAAATGAGTTTGTTGTAAGGCTGTTTCATTTCGCTGCGCAGGTAACTGTGCCCACCATGAAATTTAACTGCCAGCGGAACACCAAAAGAAGGTACAGCAACCGGGGTAAAACTGTTGTGCAAAAAAGTGTTCCAGTCAGGCATTTCAATAACATCAATATGATGCTGCTTTACTATTTTGGCAATAAAACGAAAAAGGCGGCGGGTTGAGTTTATAGTATCCCAATGCTGAATAGATGTATAACGAAACAGCGTGTGCAGTAAATTGTCAGTAAAAGAAAAATTGTTTTTAAAAAGCCCCATATCTGTTTTGTACCGCAGGCGCCATACTTTCACGCCATTGTCATCTTCGTAATCTGCCTGGCCATATCCCTGCGGGTAAAGGCCCGCCACATACACATTGTGTCCCTGCCGCACCATATCATTGGCCAATAATTTAACCATGCTGCCAATACCGCCATTTTTACCCGGCGGATACTCCTCACACACATACAGGATGTTCATTTGTTTTTTGAGTTGTTGTTGAAAGTACATATTTATTGTGAATTGGTGTTAAACAGAATTTTAAGCATTTGAATAAGTCAGAAAAAGTTTGTAAGGCATTTGGGGCTTCTTGTTAACAAATGATTAAACAAGAACCTGCGGGCTTTTATTTTAAGTTTTCAGAGTAACTATATTTTCAAAAAGTATTGAAATTTTTAAACAATCGGTAACAGTGAATGTTATTGATGATGTCGTTCTGTTTAATAAAACGCAATAATAAAGTAAACAGAATGGGCTCTAATGATTTGCTTTTTTTCTAATATTTAAACCAATAATGTATGTTTCAAACTCTCCTTGAGATCAAAGTAATCTCAAACGACAATTATGTGGCGTTCACATTTTTCATTGGCTGTATGGCTATGATGGCGGCTTCCGTCTTCTTCTTTTTCGAGTTATCAAACGTAGATAAGAAGTGGCGTACATCTTTACTCATTTCAGGTATTATTACCTTTATTGCTGCTGTTCACTATTACTACATGAGGGATTACAACCTTGCAACAGGCGAGTCTCCAACATTTTTCCGTTATGTTGATTGGGTACTTACTGTGCCGTTGATGTGTGTTGAATTTTACCTGATAACAAAGAAAGCAGGTGCTAAAATCGGCCTCATGTGGCAACTGATTGCAGCTTCAGTTTTTATGCTGATTACAGGGTATATCGGCGAAGCCATTTATCCAACCGAAAAGCAAAGCTGGATATGGGGCTTTGTAAGTGGCCTTGCGTACTTCTACATCGTGTACCTGGTTTGGTTTGGTGATATTGCAAAACTGGCAAAAAATGCAGGGCCTGCTGTTGCAAAAGCTACCAAAACATTGGCATGGTTTGTACTTGTTGGTTGGGCTATTTACCCCATTGGGTATATAGCTGGTACCGAAGGTGGATTGTTTGGCATGAAGGTGCTGGAAGGTGTTTCATTGGATATTGTGTACAATATTGGCGATGCCATCAATAAGATTGGATTTGGTCTTGTAATATATGCACTGGCGCAGGGTGATAAGTCATCTGCTGCTGCATAAGCAACTGTTTTACAGAGATACGATGCTGCATTGCATTGTATCTCTGTATTTTTCTTAAAAAATTCCGGGTTGAAATCTGGTTCATAAATAATCGCAAACAGCATCATATGATAAGGATGATACTTTTAACAGCTGGTTTTGTATTGCTGATCTGCCAGCAGTTCATCCAGCCCGTTTCTGTTCAAACCCAAATGATTTTATTTTTAACAGGCATTGTTCTGCTGGGGGTGCCGCATGGTGCAGCCGACCTGCTTGTGGCAACACAAAATGCAGAAAATAAAAAAAAAACATTTTCTAAATTTAATTTTTTTCTCAATTACCTGGGCAGGTTAATTTTATTTGCTGCGCTGCTGTGGTTTTTTCCATTGGCGGGTAATTTGTTGTTTATCTTTTTTGCTGCTTACCATTTTGGCGAAACCGATTTACATGCCTTCAAAACCAATACACTTGCAGGAAAGTTATTTGTTGTGAGCTATGGATCAGTAATACTGGGTGTTATTCTGTTAAATCATTTTGAAGAGGTGAAACCATTGTTCATGGAATTTGATGCCGGCCTGAAACACGCTGCATTTATCAATTGGCTCGATGAGTACCGTTACACCATTTTATCCTTTTGCGGTGTGTTCTTTTTTGCCAGTACTTTTTATTATTTTTCAACACAAAGTTCATCCCACCAAAAGCGTGGAGATTTTATTGTACAGTTTGCACTTATATTATTCATATTGTACAACCTGCCCATGGTACTTGGGTTTACTTTTTATTTTATTGTATGGCATTCCCTTTTATCACTCCGTAATATAGTAAGTTACCTGCGCAGGGATGGTGCTTTTGGATCAGGCTTAATTGTAAAGCAGATAAGTATTTACAGCCTGGCAGCTATGGTGGGTATCTGCCTGTTTGGATTTACAGGCTCAATGTTTGTAAATGGCAGTTCAATGATGGTGTATGTTTTTCTGGGGTTGGCAGTGCTTACTGCACCGCACATGCAGATAATGCACGACATGTATAAGCGTATCCGTTCACATGATAAAAGTGCTGCGTATAAAAATGGCTGACTAATTTTCTTCCTGCCCTCTTTCCTATCCGGCATTATGACGCTGGTTCTCTTGTTTAAAATGCCAGAGCTCAATCATCAGCATCATCATCCGCACCCATACAGTCAACAAAAAATTTAGCAGCAGGTATATCAATAGTGCCAATGGTAAAGTACAATTGGTGAATGGAGAATATTTTACACCCGCTGTATCCTGCAGGTTGGTTTGTGTGGTGTGTATTTTTTTTCTGGCAGAGGTATGCCGGTAAAGGTATTGAAATAGGCGAAAATCTTTTACAAGCTTCATCCCCTGTAACCAGAAAACGTGTATAAAAGTGATCCAATTGCAAAGGCAAGAAATGCTGCTATAATAGAAGTTATCAATACCACAGCGTTTTTGCCCGACTGCCTGGTGAAAAGTTTTACAATGGCATAGCAGGTAAATAATGAACCGATGAATAAAATGGGAGAATAGGTATCTGTATAAATAAAGATCAGCCCCCATGCGGCACCATTAACCAAACTGGCCACTAATCCTCCTGCAATGCTGCCGGTAATTGTAGCAGAAGTGATTTTTTTATCTGCAACTTCAGCATCAACCTGTTCA